>CAMTFT010000001.1 GCA_947071365.1 uncultured bacterium
AGACAGACAGACAGACAGACAGACAGACAGACAGACAGACAGACAGACAGACAGATAGTGTAAATTCTGTCTTTTTTTTGCACGAAAAATTTAATAATAAAATCCCAAAACCATCCGGGAAAGACAGAGCGCAGAAGTGTCCTGTATTTTTCAGGTGATTTTTTTATGTAAGAGGAGGAAAGAAATATGAAAAAACAACTGTTTGTACTGGAAATAAACAGTACTCAGAACCAGAACTGGCAGGGAAGAGTGGAATGGATACAGGGAAAAAACAAAAAGGGCTTTCGAAGCGTCATGGAACTGCTGCGTTTGCTTAACTCGGCAGTGGAGGAGAATGACAGTGCAGAGGAAAGGATCGGAGCATGGGAAAGAGACTGAAGATGTACCTGTTTGGGGATTTTTTACTGACAGATGGTGAAAACGTCCTGAGCGAGGCGGTTTTGCATTCCGCGAAGCTTACGCGGTTGCTGGTGTACATACTGATGAACCGAAATGTTGTTCTCACGCATCAGAAACTGATCGAGGAATTCTGGGAAGACAATACCAGAAATCCGGCGGGTGCTTTAAAGAACCTGATGTACCGCCTGCGGATGGCATTACAGGAGCTGGATAATGAGCAGTATATCTGCAGCATGAGAGGGGCATATTGGTGGAATCCTGAGATAGAGGTGGAGACGGATTACGAACGGTTTGAAGAACTGAACAGACAACTGCGGATACCGGATATTACCTTTGAAGAGAAAAAGCGGCTGTGTCAGGAGGTAATACAATGCTATCGCGGTAACATATCTCCGCGGCTGGCAGATGAAAAATGGCTTTTGCCCAGAGCAACCGGATATCAGTCGGTGTATATGGACATAGTAAAAATGCTCTGTAAGATATATGAAGAAGAGGGAGCCTGGGAGGCAATGGAAGTTACCTGCCATCAGGCATTAGAGGTTGGGAGTTTTGACGAAGACATTCACTGCTGGATGATCAAAAGCCTGCAGGGCCAGAGAAAATACGATATGGCAATCGCACATTATGAAAAAACAGGAAAGCTGTTTTATGAAAATATGGGAATCCGTACTCCGGAAAAGCTGCGTATGACGTTTCGAAAAATGATGCAGGACAGCGGAGAATACATACTGGATATGTCAGGGCTGATCGACGAAATGCGGGAACAGAGGGAACCGGAAGAGGCTTATTTTTGTGATTATCAGATATTCCGGCAGGTTTACCGGATAGAAGCACGCAGGGTCGAGCGGCTGGGAATGGCAGAATACATGGTTTTGCTGACGGTACGGAGAAGCGGAAATATATGGCGCGGCCTGGGAGTAGACCCAGGTGTTGTGGAGGGCATGGAGATATTGGAGAAGCTGCTCCGGAAGCACCTTCGAATCGGCGATGTGGTGGCACGTTACAGCAAGACTCAGTTTATTATTATGCTGCCCGTATGTACGTATGAGTCTGCAATCAGTGTGGCTGAGCGGCTGAAAAAAAGATTTGAAAAAAGTATCGGGAAGCTTCGGCTTGAGCTTCTCTGTGAATTGGATGAGATTTCAGGAATAAGATAGGAGACATTGCAGTGCAGGAGGAAAATAAGGCAGAAAAAAGGGCGCTTCCGATGAACACGCTATGGCTGTGTATCGACTTCTGTGGGGAGGATATACGCGGCAGGATGTACAGCAGGATGAGCGAAACTTTGATTCGGTTTGAGAATTGCAGCGATATGCTGCTGAAGGCAGACGCACTGTTTGATGAACGGGGATACCCGCAGACCTTTCAGGAAAAACGCAGCTTTATCAGAGCGGAAAGGAAGGCCGTGTATGACAGTTCACCCAGAGAACGGATGATGGTGGCGGAAATTCTGAAGCAGAAAGGGCTGTGCGCGACATTTCAGATCATTGTGTGGAGCAGGAGCCGTGCCGGATGGCAGGGACTTCTGCTTCGGGAGAATGGAGATACGATTGCTAAATTTAAAAGCGAACTGGAACTTCTGGAGGAACTGCAGCGGGAGCTAAAGGCCAGGGCGCCTGACAGATAAGAGATCGTTACGCCGGAGAGATCCGACAGAATCAGCATAAATAAGAGAGGAATGGAGAATGAAGAAAGAATTACTGCAAAAAGGAAAAAGAGGAATCGCATGGATCCTCGCCGTGTCAATGCTTCTTAGCAGCGATGCGTTTGGCAGTGTGGCAGTTGCCGGAGAAAGTGATAATGCAGGCACTGTCATGGAAGAGACGGTATCTGAAGCTTTAACAGATCCGATGTCTTTTGATTCCGGCGACGTCATTATTGATGAAGCCAGTCCGGAAGATTCGGCGCAGGGAACGGATACAAATGAGAAAAAGGACAGTATCGTTATAGAGAATATTGAAATTGACGGTACGGGAGATGTATCTGGAACAGATACCGGTACAGGAACGGACGCTTCAGGTACGGGAACGGATGCCGGGACAGGAACGGACGTTCCAGGTACGGGAACAGACACCGGGGCGGGAACGAATGATCCGGGAGCAGGAACGGACACCGGAGCAGGAACGAACGCTCCGGGTACGGGAACGAACACCGGAACAGGAACGAATGCTCCGGGCGCGGGAACAGACACCGGTACAGGAACGAACGCTTCGGACGCGGGAACAGACACCGGATCAGAGATGTCAAACGATGTGTCCGGAACAGATACCGGAGCAGAAATCATTGATTCCGATACGCCGGGTGAGGATATCATCGGCGATGATGGGATCATCATAGAGGAAGACGCGACAGGCGCAGAAGTGCAGGATACAGGAAGCGGGATGATCGAGGCGTCCAGCCCGGTCGGCACGGAGTTCTGGCTGTCCGGTGCGGAGGGCTCGAATCATGCGTGGAGTGTTCTGGAGAGCAGCCCGCTGAAGCTGCTGGAGCAGGCCGGTCCCACAGCCAAATTCATGTCGGAGGAAGCGTGTGAAGCGATCGTTGCACATACGTACGACGGAGCAAGCCCTCAGATGATGGAGACTTTCCATGTGGTGATCACAGATCCGCTGGAGCTTGCGATCACTCCGTATGCGGCAGATGAGATGCCGGATGATTTGACAGAGACACAGACGAAAATTTGGGAAGCGGCAAAAAAGGCATACGGTGATGAGAGCCAGGGAGGCGCTGCCGCTTTGATGGATTACGAGTACCAGCTCAAGGATGCCGGTCCGTACCATGCAGGGCAGATAGTGACGCTCCTCATTACTCAGAAGATCAGCGCTCCACAGACATACGGTTATGCCAGCGGCGCCAAGGCGGTCGCGGAGCGTGTTCATAATATGCAGGTAAAGATAAAGCTGCCGTCTAATCTGACAGTACGCAAAGAAGACTGTGATCTGCAGAAGAGTACGACGCATTTAGCAGACTGTACGGTTGAGGGAGATACACTGACGCTCATATACGATGAGTATTATACGATACCGTCAAGCCAGACGGCATCCCAGTTCACAGTTCGCGCGATGATCAATGGAAACGGAGAGCTGGAAGACGGTGCAACGGTAGCGCTTTCAGATATGGATGTCACAGACTTTATGGCACAGCTTCCGCTGCTTGACCAGTCGGGTGGCGGCAAAAAAGAGTTCGCAGAGCTTTCTGTAAAGCACTGCTATACAGATCGAGATAAGGTCGAGGATTCCATTACGGTAGTTTCTACGGATGAGTGGGGAACGATCGTCAGCACAGATGCACAGACATCCAATGGGGGGCAGGACTGGTATTACAATGAGAACGGTGATATCGTCATGACCTGGACTGTAGCGGCAGCGCTGAAAAAAGCGAACAGCAATTCGCCGAAGCCGTATGAGAACCTTTATCTTACGGATGCGCAGCTCATCAAAGCGCTGGCGAAGGCCGCAGGCGGCGAGATCACAGATGAAGCGGCAAAGCTGCAGGCCCAGGAGAATGATGTATATCGCAAGGAAGGCCGTACAAGACTGCAGGGTATTACAAATGATGAAAATACTTCAGGATTTTATCTGGAAGACCAGGTATATGCAGAAAAGGATGGGAATAGGATCTATCCGAAAAATCTGAAGGTAGAGCTGCAGGCGGGGAATGGCCAGTTTGTGGCAGTATCCGGTGAAGAAGCACTGAAGACAGAAGTGCAAGATCCGGAGAATGGCAAGATCACGTATTCCAATTATCTCGTGACCGGCCAGGACGATACGATTGCAGCGGGAGCGCCTCTGTTTTCTACTTACAGGGTAACAGCGGTATTTTCAAAAGACGATTTCATCTCGCATTTCTACGATGAGATCACAGAATATAAATTTACGAATGATGCGAGACTTGTCAGCCGTATCACGACTACAGGAGAGAGTAAAAAGGTTGAGTCCAAATCTTCAGCAATCGGATGGTATGGCGCTGACACAGAAGCTTATCCCATCACTCTTGCCCAGTACGTGACGATGGGCAATGGCATGGATTTTATCTATGATGCGGAGAATCTGAGCGGAGTGCTTTCACCGTTTGAGGGAATAGGCAGCTATCTTCTGAAAAAGCAAAAAGCGGATGGAAGCTGGGAGCCCTGCAATTTTTATCTGTCGGATGAAAACGGACAGGTGGCAGGAACGGACTATAAGGATTCCTTTGTGATATCATCAACGGATGCGCTGCATCTTGGCGCTACGACGATTTATCTGGAAGCAGGCACTTACAGGCTGGCAGGGTCTACTACGATTGAAGGTAATGTAGCAGAGCCGGCAGGCTTTGGCACCGATCCGTCGGCGGATAAAGCCAGCGAAGACTTTACCTTCACAGTCGGCACAGCAGACTCCCCTTCGGATATCAGCATCAATTACCGGGCAACCGGAAAGAGTATCCTGTTTACCGTAGTAGATCAGGATGATCCTGAGACTCCGCTTTCAGGGGCAGAATATACCTTAAAAAATAAAGCTGGTGAGCCGGTACGTACCATCCGAAGCTCTGCCAGAGGTTATGTGGTATTTGCCGGGCTGGATGCAGGTGAGTATACGCTGTGCCAGACCAGGGCGCCGCAGGGTTATATCCTGGACGAAAATACATATACGATCGATACGTCAGCCCAGTATGATGCTGATGCAGGCAACTGTGATATTACTATGCATAACTATTATCCGGGGCTTGACGGCGCGTATACACAGCAGTTGACAAATGAGAACAACACACATGGCGGAGAGACTGTGATCGAGAAACAGATCGCAGCTTTTGATGCCGAACAGGGTGAGTATACTTCTGAAAAAGTAGAGATTGAAGAGAGCGTCACGTATCTGTTTAACCGGAATACGTTCCAACTGATGGATACGGTGAGCGGTGAATGGGCGGTATCCGGGGCGAATGTGACCATCGGCCAGGACGGCAGGCTGCATATTACAGGTATGCAGAAATATCAGCTTGATAAAGACGGAAGGGCAAAGCGCGGAGAAAACGATGAAAAGCTGCTGGCGCAGTACCGTATCGTGGAGCGTTTGCCTGAGGGCTACAGCAATTCTGTGATGAATCAGAATACGGTTTCCGGTTCCGAAGCAGGCTGGGATACCGTGACATATCCGGAATTTGATGTGAAGGCCGCGTTCGGATACGGTACGGAGTCACCGGATAACAGCGAAGAGTATACTTATTATAATGAAAAGATCACAACAGTTACTCTGTCACAGAAGCTTTACGACGAACAGAACGGCGAGGGCGGTTTTGCAGATACCGGGAGAGAATTCCACCTGTTCTACAGGCTGGAGGGTTCCGATGAACTGTGCGTTTACGGGACAGAAGAGGCAATTGTGACAGATGAGGCCGGTGGCCTGACGATGCGTGCGCTTCCCACGGCAATGCCAGGGGATGATGGCGCATATCATCTGGTACACTGGTACTTTGGCGAGACGGCGGAGAGCTTTGAGCAGATCGAATATAGGGATGGAGATAAGTACCCGCTTGCTGAGACAGCAGAAGTGGAAGGTACGCAGTATCATCTGATTCCGTTTGACTTTGCCGGAAGAACAGACGTTACACTGGAGAGCTACCGTCTTGTACTGAAGGCAGGAGTGACGGTATACAAGGTTGATATAAACGGCAGCAAAGTCGATGGCGCAGAATTTTCTGTTGTTACGGAAGGTGGAGAATCGATAACGCCGCAGGGAACAAGCAGCCGTGGTGGTATTGTTTTCTGGGTGCCCATGTTTGAGTCCTTTACTGTTACAGAGACAAAGGCGCCGCAGGGTTACATGAAAGCGGAGCCGGTTTCAAGGGAACCTCTATATGAGATCGGGAACCGCGCAGCGATCACACCGGATACATATGACGGATTTGCAACGAGCCTCAATAACAAAAACAGCATCGAGTATACGGATTCAACGTACCCGCTGGCAGAGGTACAGAAGTTCAACTACCGGTATGATGAGGACGCGAGGGAGAGTTTTGCAGATCAGGTATACGATCCGGATCAGGTATCGTTCCAACTGTATACGAAAACAGAGGAAAACGGCGAAGTGAAGTTTGAACCGGCGAAGTGTATTTATGATTATGAAACAGATAAGTACGGTTCAGAATTTGGCAACGGGACAACGCTTCAGATCCTGCCGGGAGAAACGTATTACTATGCGGAGGAGTTTGACGGAACGGGAATTCAGGAGGGCTACATTGACCCGGTGCGTCTTGAAGGCAGCAGCGCCGCAGAGGAGGGCGTGATCTATCAGGGTGGCAAAGCGTATTATCCGCTTCCGGCTCTGGAGGCAGATCACGAAAAGCTGACCTTTAAGCATACGAACTACCACAACCAGTCCGGAAGCCTTCAGGTTAAGGTTGAGGAAATGCGTACGCAGGAAGGCTTTGCGGAGGGCATCGTAGAGATCTGCGCAGAGGCAGTCGGTACAGATGGAGTAACCTATACCAGAACGGTTGAGGTGGCAAACGGAATTGCGGATTTCCAGAATATGGATATCTTTGATTCAAAAGGCCAGAAGCTGAAATACACGGTAACGCAGGTAAAGGATCATCCGGAGTATTCCCATGACGCGACAGTATACGAGGATGTACAACTGGATATCGGTGCAGTTACGACGATTTCTGATGAGGATGAGTATGATTTCAAAGAGTATCCCCGGGTGGATGTCTATCTGCAGGTGAACTGGGTAAAGGATCTGTATTATCTGCAGCTTGCCGACGAGGAGAAGCCGACTGCACAGGAAAAGCTGCCAGGTGCAAAAGTAAATGTGTACCAGGAAAAGACAGACGAAGACGGAAAGAAATATTATGAACTGGTGCAGACCTGCGAAACAAATGAAAACGGCACACTGATCGCAGAGGGATTGGAGGAGTTCGTACCGTATCTGTTTGTGCCGGCAGGCTATGATGAGACGAAGCACGAGGATGCTCTGAACCCGGAAGAGACCGGCGTGAAGCTGTTTGATAAAAAGCACACGTATGATCCGGAAGCGGAGGAGCCGGTCATTGTAACGGAAGAGGAGATGGAGAAATATTTTTCCATTCCATATTACTACAGCAATACAAACAGTACGATTACAGATCAGGTCGTTGCATTGACGGATATGGTGACGGAGACCATGCTGTACCATGAGCTGTGGATGCAGGTAGATATTACAAAGCTGCGCTATTACTCAGAAAAGGCTCCTGCAAATGATGATACGCGTCAGGGTATCTACAAGATCAAAAAGACAGACAACGGCTACCACTATGACTGGTATAAGCACAGCACCTTCACAAATGCGCAGCAGGCCGGTTCCATCAGTGAGAGCGGCGAATGGAGCGAGGCAGATCTTCAGGAATATCTGGCAAAGGCGGCGGCGGTGGAAGTATCGGGAAAGGGTACAGGCGCCAAAGTCGTTTACAACAACGACGGAACCGTAGCGGCGATCCTGTTTGGAAGGTTCGATGCGGGGCAGTATGCGAAATACAATCTCTACCGCGTGAAGCTGTCAAAGCTGCATAAGGATGAGATCAGCGGCAACCAGGTATCCATCAATTTCCAGGATAAGAACGGAAGCTGGGAGCTGGTAGAGGAAGGTCTTCAGGCGGATGAATACGGCTATGCGCTCAGCGAGGAACAGATCGCGGATTCCAATTATGTGTATTTCCTGATGGAGACACAGGCTCCCTCAGGCTGTAACGGTATAGTGGAATCCTCCAAGATCCTGGAGAATTCCTATGTGACAGCATGCTATAAAGGTGATGCTGTGTACACGGATGCAGATGGAAATGAGATCCCGGTGAAGGATCTGCAGTTCCAGTGTAAAACAGTCAACGCATCCGGTGTTGCCAACAATCCGGAATGGGTGGAGGCAGCGAAGGCATGCTATGACATTAACTCGGATACAGGATCGGTACAGCTCAACAAGGGCTGGATCGGCGGCGGGGATTCTGACTCTTCGTATAATTACAGTTACATTCAGTTCAACAAATGGAAAGAGAACAAGGCGTGGGAGGAAGGCAGTACAACGGAGAAGCAGTACACTCCGGTTTCCAATGCGGGCTTCCGCCTGTACTTTGGAAATGGCAGCAGCCTGCTGAGCAAGACATACTATACGTCACAGTCGAAGTTCAGTTCTGACGCATATGTATCTACAGATGCAGTATATTGGAGCAACTGGTACAGAGACTATCTGAACAAGGTACTGTCAGCATATGGCTCGGCAAATGGCGGCCCGAAAAGCCTGAGTGAGCTGAGGGCAGAATGCCGGACGGAGACAAAGGTGAACCCTGAGGATCCAAAGAGTGAAGTCACAGTGGAGATTAACACAAATGCGGTGAAGGATTATATCAGCGCTGCGATGAGATCCGAATATGCATCACAGTATGGAAAATTATTCTATCTCTCCAACGTGGTTACAAACTTGGCAAAGACGCCGGATGATATTCTGTCGGCAGCGGATGCGCGCAAAGATACGTATGGAGGATGGGGTTATTCCAGGAAAAACGGTCCGGAAGATTATAAGCATGCAAGCACGGCGGGGACGATCGCAGGCAGCGGCACGGACGAAGCAGGAAGAGCAAATGCAGCGCTCGGATCAGCTCCTGTTTTGATCGATCTGTTTGACGGTTCTGATATTGCAGTTGGATTTGCCCAGCAGGTAGCATGGAACTACTGTCAGTCAACAACAAGATATATTGAGGCTGCACTGGCAGACGGTTTCCCGATGGACTATGCAGGGTCAGAGGCAGACCCGGCTGCCCATTACCAAAAACGCACAGGTATCTACCGTTTCACCTATATGAACTGCTATATTCAGGAGACGCAGGCTCCGGCAGGTACTTTCCTGAACCCGGACAAATATCCGTTTATGCTGCAGTTTGGCGTGAACATGCACCATAAGGACGGAGACAACTTCGGAAGCTTCTGGCAGACGTATACGACAGGTTATGTTAATACGTATGCGGGAAAGACAAGGAATGACAGCCCAACCAACCGAACCTGGTACTACAGCGACAGCACGTATATCAACCATCTCGGTGATGTGAGTGCGGCCGAGTATGTGGCATACGGCAAAAAGGGGGATACGGCAAACGTAAAATATTCAAATGCAACACGTACGAATACGAATTATGACAGGGGACGCGTTGGAAAGTATTTGAATAATGCACTTGCAGAGGAACAGTCGATCAAATTCCAGAATCTGGGAAGTGGTTTGCCATATAATACCGGCTACATTTCCGGCGGCCGGTATATCAACAAAACCCAGGCCGGCTTTACCGTAAAGGTGCAGGCGCTCGGTTATCCGTCTCTGACCAGCACGTACGGCAAGACAGACAATGAGCTGCAGCAGCTTTATGAGGCGGATGAGCTGATCATCCGTGCAGGACTTCTTGCAGGAAATTACCGTCTGGAGAAGCTGGATGAAGCGACAAATGAGTATAAGCCGTTTGCGTATCCGCAGACAGTAAGTGACAATCTGGGCTCTTTCATCGAAGGAACAGATCTGTCCGCAAGTGTGATCCAGACTTATATAAAGAATGATGGCAGTGATCCGGAAATCACAAGTGACAAGATCGGATACGTCTATTCGTTCCCACAGGGACTTGGCATCGGCGTATACCGTCTCGTACCGTGCAGTGAAGATGGCGGCGCTCTGACCGAGGAAGGTTCCCTGATCAGTGAGGATCTGTTCCCGCTGAACGGACGGTATTACGATACGTATGCAGAGCAGAACGCGTACCGTTACTTCTCGGTAGTGCGTACTTCTGCGGATCAGTATGTGGATATCTTCTATCCGGAGCTGCCGAACTTGCTCGTTACGAAGCAGGAAAACAGCGCTCTTGGAAAACCGACCAGAACCACAAGGGCGATCGGCTTTGAGCTGACTGGTACAGATTATGATGGGGATACGACAACGAAGCCGAAGAATACGGCAAGCTTCCAGTTCCTTCCGGAAGGAAATTATATCCTGAAGGAGCATTTGACTGATTCCAGCGGAGCTTTGAGTGATCTTTATTATAAAGAAGACAGTTCCAATATTGTGATTCAAAATGTACGGGAAACAGCAGCAGGCGAAAGTGCTGAAAACCGGAAGACCATACAGCTCGTCGGCACAAAAACGGATGACAATGGTGTAACGACACCGCAGACGTATGAAGTAAGCGCGCCGGTATTTAATGGTTACGAGGTAAGCGGCAGCGGCAGCGCGGCAGTACCGGAGCAGCGCGTAACGGAGGAAACGACGCATGCGACAGCAACGGTTGCCACAGATATGGCGACTACCTTCCGCGTTTATGTGACTGACCCGGTACGCGGAACGTTCCAGGCGAGAAAAGTGGATGCGCTGACAGGCAGGGGCCTGCAGAATGCAAAATTCAGCGTATACTTTAAAGCGTTTGATGATAAGGCGATTACAGTTGATCCGAAGACATCGAACAATACGGTGACGCTTGCGAAAGCTCCGTCTGCGCCGAAGGTGAATGCGGATGGAACACTGCCGGAGGGCTCCGGATGGGAGAACAGGGGCGTATACGTTTCAAACTCCAACGGTCTTCTGATACCGGAGGATGGATCTTCTACCGGTATTACGGGGGATGCCGGCTGGTATTATCTGGTGGAGACGGATCCGCCGGCAGGCATGAGCTATGATATCGCAGAGCCGGTACTGCTGGCTAACACCGGCACACTGGCGGTAACGGATCAGAGCAATGGCAGCGTTACAAGGATTGCCGGGAATGACCGGATCGAGATTCAGGATTCTGATAAGATCCACCTGAGTGTCAGCAAGTATTTTACATCTTCCAGTTTGAAGACGCTTCATACTGCGGAAAACTTCAGCCTGTCCCTGTATACGGACGCTGCATGCAAGAATCAGGCAGAACTGTATGACTACGGGGAAAACGGAAGATATTCCAGAAGGACGGATTCAGTTATTCTGACCGGCGGCAGCCAGACGGTGGGCAGTGATTCTGCGGATATTCTGGCCGGCACAGGCAGCGTGTACGTGGATTACAACGAATCGGATGTATACTACCTGAAGGAGACAATGACGGCATCTTCCAAAGAGGAAGCAAAAATGTGGGCAGTCTCCTGTGCGCAGTTGAATGACAATAATATTTCTTATAGAAGCGTTACGTGCAAATCGGTGAATGTTTCCGACAAGACCGTCACGGCAGTCTTTGAACTGTCCGGCTTCTCTAAGGCAAGGGTGAACCGTGACCATACGGTGACAGCACACGTATGGAATACGTATGCGGCAGCCGATGTCAAGATGTTCAAGACGATCTACACGAACACGGATTACGCGCTGGCCGGAGCCGAGTTTGCACTTACGGTTGGCGGCCGGGAGATCGCGAGAGCAGTTTCAGGAGAAGAGCAGAGAGATGGCAGCAGCGGCCGCTACAATATCACCTTTACGATTGGCTTCGGAAAGGATGATATCAAAGGCTGTGATGTACTGAGCGGTAGACCTGAGTTCAGCCGCAAAAGTTTTATCATAAGAGAGACGGCAGCCCCGGAGGGATATCAGATATCAAATGTTCCGTGGACGGGTGATGTCACGGCAGGGCAGACGCTCTACCTGAAGGATTCAGCGGGAAATGATTTCATTGACCGTGACGGTATTACGATCGCACTTACCAAGTACGATAACGTAGCTTCGAGCCCATTGAGGAGCCTTGAGAAGAACCAGGGATTCCTGCTGTATGTAAGGGAATCCGAGGAGGCCGTTTGGAAGCCGGTATTTGAGACACCGCAGTATACGGGACAGAGCGGAACGCTTATCTTCCCGGCAGTATCTGTCGGTGATGAAAAAGGAAGATACCAGTACGCACTTGTTTACGCTGGTGCAAAGGAAGGCACAACACCGTCCACTTACGCAGTTGACAGCATGACGATCCGCGTCGGCGGCAGGAACTACGAGCTTGAGACAGAGACTGGTGCAGATGGAACGGTTTATTATCTCCTGAACAGTGATCCTGCGGTAATTTTCACAGCAGGTATGACGTATCAGGTAACAGCGTACGATATTCCGCTGTCTTCGCTTAACGTGAAAAAGAGGGTTGTAAACGGAGATGGCGAGGAATCAGCCGGAAGTGCAGTTTACGCACTGCATAAGATCGGAGCGGAAGAAGATCTGACTGATATATCAAAAGTGAAAGACGCAGTTCAGAGCTACGTGGCAGATAGAGACTATGTGATCTCCGGAGATGGCATGAAGGCAGCCTATGCCTTTACAGATCTGGAGGCAGGCCGATATCTGGTGTGGGAATTGAAGGCCGGAACGATCATTGATCTGGATGAGGATAAGGTACAGTGGTATCAGATCATTGAAGTGAATCCGTCCGCGCTGAACGGACAGAAGAACTACGAGACGGTTCTGGTGAACAAATCCTCCAGTGTCATTCCGGCTCTGGAAAAAACGGTGGATCAGGGACAGATCGAAAGCCTGATGAAATCGGCATCAGAACTGACGTATACACTTACTCCTTCTCTTACGACGGCGAAGGGTGAGACAGGTACACAGCGTGCTCTGACTTCCTTTGAGGTAAAGGATACAGGACTGACCTTCTACAGTGAGGGAGACAAGACGCTGGAAAACGGAAAGAATCCTTACCATTTTACGTCTCTGACACTGGCAGCTCCATCATATGAGGATGGAACGCAGGGAACCTTCAGGGCAAAAGTGACGTTTGAGACATCAGACGGAACAGCGGCAGAGAAGGAGTACAGCCTTCCTCTGACAAATGAAGATATTTCCGGTCTGAATGCGACAGCATTTACGGTATCGTATACGGATACTGCATATGCGGCAGGACATCCGGGCTATGCAGCGGGAGAAGGACTGAAGCCGGGCGTTATCACTGTAAAGGCATCAGTGGATCAGAGCGCGCAGAGCGCGGATCTGGTGGAAGTGCGCAGGATCATGAACAGTGCGCAGACAAAGATCGCTTACAGAAAGTGGGGAACCACGCTTGAAGAGTCACTGCGTGCAGAGATCAAAGAAGATACAGCAGAGGCAAGCGTTTCCACGAAAGTAAACGCAGTAAATGTTCCGGTGCTCTCGATTACAAAGGAACCCAGTATGACTGGCCAGGTATCAGTGAATGCGTCCCTGGGCTATGAGATCACAGTATCGAACAGCTCAACTGAGCCGATGAAGGATGCGGTCATTGTAGACTACGTTCCGGCAGGCCTGAGTGTGGATACTGCCAGAGACGGATATTTCACGCTGGAAAAACGTGTAGCAGGCGGACAGACAGAGATCATGGACGACACAAAGGTGCGCGCCTCCATCACGACAGTAGATGGCCGCCGTGTACTGATCTTCCAGATGACGGATGAGCTGAAAGGCGGAGAGTCCTATCTGCTCACGCTGAACAGTACTTACTGCACGGTTACAAGTGCGGCGCTCCAGTCGGATACGTTAACAAATGATGTGTATGTGACAGCGCTGAAGGGCAGCTATCAGTATACAAAGAACAAGAGTGGAAATGCATTTAAAGATAAAGCAGGCAACAATGACGGTATCACAAACGATCCGATGCCGGAAAATTTGCAGGAAGCTCTGAAAGAGAACCTGAACGCGGAGCTTTACGGCGTACTGGCAGCAAAGGCGGAGAATAAGGTGATTCCGGGTATCGGCTTCGTGCCGGTCAAGGAAGCACACGGCAATCTTGACGGAGAAGGAATCTGGGTCGGCGATCTGAACAGCGTGGCGCAGGTCAGCCAGCAGGATGGCACTGTTGAATACAGGCTTTCTGTTACAAATATGACAGGCCAGGATCAGAAAAATGTGCTGCTGTTTGATATCCTTCCGTTTATCGGGGATCTGCAGGGAAGCCAGTGGAATCTTGTGATGGATACCGGTTATACGATCACAGCAGTTAAGACGTTGACGGATAAGACGACTGTTTCATTAAAACCGGAGGATGAGTATACCGTTACTTATGGTAATTGGGATGCTGGAAATAAGACGAGTACGAATGCGCTTAATGATTATCGAAGAATCAACTGGGAAACGTCAGACTCTTATAACGCATTCCGGTTCCAGTATTCGACGGGTCTCAAAAAAGAAGAGATGCTGACGGTCACGATCCAGGCGAAGCTTCCGGAGAATGCCCCGACAGAGGACTGGTTGTATAAAGAGGCAATCAACCAGTTTGGCGTGGCAAACGGAGAAAACGGCTTTGATGATCTGATCTCCGGAAATGCCGTATACAGTAATACGGTGAAAGCACAGCTCATTCCGCCGAGCGTCGGACTGTCGGGACAGGTATGGATCGATGTAGATCAGGACAATACGAAGGACACGGCAGATACGCAGGTATACGGATATAAAGTAGTAAAAGAGCTGATGGAAAGCATCAGACTGACACTTTCCGAATATCTGATGAGCAGCAGCACTGCGATGAATCCGCGCAGTTCGGGTGTGAATACAGAAGATGGAAAGTACCAGTTTACCGGCCTGACACCGGCACGCCCGGTAGGCAGTGGCAGTGCGCTTTATCCGAACGGTATTCTGAATCCGGCAGCGCTGCGTGGTTCAGCGATCACCTACAGCCTGACGGCTGAGGGCAGCGGCGACGAGGAGCTGATCCGGTTCGCGCAGCCGGGTGAGTATGCAGCGTACTCCTATGCAAATGACAATGCGCAGGCGGAAGACTACTGGAACATTAAGATTTCAGATGACGAGACGCTTGGGGCTGGAAAATCATCCATGGAGACGGACAGCAATATCCGTCCGGGCAGCAAACTGAGCGGAAGCTCTGACCGCTTCTTCCTGTTTATCGCTGGTACAGGCAAAGACACTGTGACGAATGATACCATGGATGCCGGAATGCAGATCGACCGTCAGGTAACGGTGACGAAGCAGGATTCCCTGGGCAACCGTCTTGCGGGTGTGACCTTTGACCTGTATGAGTACGCCCTGGATAATACCGGGTGTACAGGTGAAGGAAAGAAGATAGACACATATACCACCGATGAAAACGGACAGTTTACCTTCCGGGGGAACTATTTCAGAAATTATAAGCTGGTAGAAACGTCGGAGGATTCATCGAAGTATTCAGGCAAAACGACGATGACTGCTTCTGGTCAGGATATCAGTCAGAAGGAAGATAAGACATGGATCATCAAGTGTATTGCGAAGGGAGAGGATTACTCCAGACTTCGCGAGACCATGACGATCACAAATGAGCTGGCAACAGGAAGCATCACAATTGATAAGAAGAAGGAGCTTGCGGATGGCACTCTGGCATCAGCAGAGGCGGCAGACGGATTCCAGTTCACTGTGACGTATGATGAAATAGCAGAGAATGCGAACGCTGCGGCATGGGCATCTTATCTGGGAACCATTGCGCAGCATCCGGAACGGCTGGAGAAGGCAGTTTATGCGGGTCAGTCCGGCAGTACGCTGACCATCACCGTAACAGGAGAAAAAGCTGTGCTCAAGGAGCTGCCGATGGGAAGCTACGTGGTAGCAGAGAAACCATCCACCGGATATATCACGGCTTCTGGTGTAGAAGTTACATTGGATCAAGATGGAGCTACTATGGCTGTATCCAACAGCAATGACGGGACGCTGGTGAACTACCGGAACCATATCAGCATGTCGCTGGTGAAGACCGGTAATGATGGAAGCGGGGATAAATACCTCTCCGGTGCTGAGTTTACACTGTACAGTGACGCAGCATGTACACAGCCGGCCGGTACGGTGTACACGACAACGGCTGATGCAAAGGGCGTGACGATGGACTTTGACGATCTGGCGAACGGAACACATGCATTCTACCTGAAAGAGACGAAGTCTCCGGGCGCTCTGTGGGGAGTGAACGAGACGATCTGGAAGATCACCGTAACGGTAGAACCCGATGCACGGCCGCAGATTAACGTGGAAGCGCTGAAACCGGCGGATGAAGTGCAGGAAGGTGAAGCACAGGAAGTCGAAGTACAGGCAGGCGAAACGCAGGAGAAGAGAGCGCAGGAAGATGAAGCACAGGAGGTCGAGACACAATCAACCGAAGAGTGGGATGCGCAGAACCGGGTACTGACCGTGGCAGATGCGTATCTGAAACGGGAGGGCAGTTTCAGCGCAGTAGGTACAAAGACGATCAACCGTGCGCCGATGTCTCAGAGCGCGCTGAATGAAACTGCGAAAGAGTCCTTTAAGTTCTCAATCTACAATGCAGTGAAGAATGAGGACGGAGGCTATGAGGTAGATACGACAGAAGCCATTATTACAACTGATATCCAGTTAGATGCAGACGGAAATGGAAGCTTTGCATTTGACAAGTTTGCCGAATATGATGAAACCATGAACGGCCAGACCTTCTACTATGCAGTTTGTGAGCAGGATGTAAACAGCGAATATACTGGTTACGTAAAGAAGGATGATGCGTGGTACATTCTTGAGGTATCGGTAACGAATGCAGAAAAAGCGGGTGAGATGTCTGCGGAGCTGGTGGGAACCTACCGCTCCAATGGGGAGCCGCAGGAAAGCGGCAATACGCTTACGATCAGCGATGTGAGTGCGGCGACAGACGGACTGGCGTTCAACAATACGTACACGACGACAACGAAGATGTATTCCCTGAAGGCAGCAAAAGAGCTGACCGGCAGATCAATCACAGAGGGCGAGTTCACGCTTGAGCTTCAGAAGCTGTATAAGAGTGTGGATGGTACACGTCTTGTAAATGACGGAACAGCAGTGGAAGCCTTAGTTGGAGAAGGAGCGCCAAAGGAAGGAACAGACGGAACGTCAACTGCTGATGCATCATTTAACAAAGCGCTGAATGCATTTAACAGTCAGGGATTCTACTATTATAAAGTAGAAGAGAGCAAGCCGACGATCACAGCAGAAGGATACGTAAAAGATGGCGTGACGTATGATGACTCGGTACATTATTTGCTGTTCTACGTAGCGGATAACGGCGAGGGAGCAATGGCTCCGGTGCTGGCAGGCATGTATGAGACTGTGGAAGCGCTGCTGGAAGCAGAAGAGCAGTTTGATCCGGAAACAACGGGTGCTACTGAGCCGGATACGAATGGAAGCTTTGATGTATCAGATACGGTTGTATTCCAAAATACATACACGGTATCTGAGGCAACGCTGGATCTGACGGTTGGCAAGAAGCTGACGGGACGGGAGATCGGCGGAAACGAGTTCCAGATCCTGATTTCCGGTGATGAAAGCAGTCGGGGCTGCCTGGCGAAAGCAAACACGACCGCGGATGTGGTTGCAGATAACGATGATGCCACCTCAGGTACTGCCGAGTTCCGCAATCTGACCTTTGCAAATGCGGGCACATATGAATTTACGGTACAGGAGAAAGCGGGTCAGAATAAATATGTGACCTACGATAATACTTCTTATACGGTAAGCGTTCAAGTGGCAGACGGCGGAGACGGACAGCTCTATGTGGATGAGGTAAGAGTGAACGATGTGGAAGCTTACAAAGCGGAAGGTTCGGCGCCTGGCATGAAGGATGGTTCCGTGGATCTGACAGAGGCAGAAAATGCCAATATCATTTTCAGGAACAGCTATGAAGCAAAGGCAAGCCTCACTGTCAGGGGTACAAAGGGCATCGTATCCCAGGATGGAGCGGTACTTCTGCCGTCACAGGTAACAGATACGGCCTTTACGATGAAGCTTCAGCAGACGGATGACACGTATCAGCCGCTTCAGGGAGGCACAGAGCTCTCTGCAAGTACATCAGATCAGATAGGACAGGGGCTTGGATACGGCTTTGCGCCGATCATCTATACACAGGAGTCACTGCTGAAGGCAGATGGAACGTATGCAGACAGCGCAGACTTCTACTATCTCGTAACAGAGGAAGCGAAGGGCGCTGGCTATGAGGCAAATACCCAGAGCTACCGTCTCCATGTGGTGCTCTCCCGTGAAACAGATCCGGGCGATACAAACGGAAGCCTGAAGCTGGCAGTAGAACGGGATGGTGCAGAGGCGACGCCAACGTCGACTATGACCGGTAAGACGACAGAGTACACAGTGACCGGTCAGAACTTTACAAATATGTATAAGGCAGCCGGACATCTGGAGCTGGAGGGTAAAAAGAAACTGAGAGGTCTGAATCTGGCAGATGGACTGTTCAAGTTCGAAGTACATGATTCAGAAAATGCCCTTGTGGCCCAGGGTACTAACAAAAATGGAAATACTGGAGATATTGAGTTCACAGAGGTTGGCAGCGGCCTTTCCTATGACTCCTCCGATATCGGAAAGACCTTTAACTACACTGTAACGGAGGGCTGGGACGATTCTCTGACGAATGCAGGCTATTCACAGGTCGGCGATAACAGACACACGCTGGCTGTTACAGTGGCAGATGCAGGAAATGGCGTGCTGAAGCTTACGGCAGTCGTGGATGGCGAAGAAGAAAAGACCGTAACAAGCGGTGAAGACGGCACAGCTTTGATTACAGATGGCACATGGCTGGATTTTGAGAACAAATACAGTATTGACGCGATCAGTGCAGAGCTGGTAGCCTACAAGTCTGTAAACGGCAGGACGAATCTGGCAGATTATACAGAGGCAGCTCCGAACTTCACGTTCTCACTGTATGAGGCGGATTATAGCAATGGTGAGTGGAAGACCGGAGCGGTAGTCGATGCAGGTGTAAAGGTAGATCTTGCATCACACGAAGCAAAATTTGCACCGATCGAGTACGGCGCAGAGGCTCTGGAAGATCCAGAAAAACCGGGGAACTATCTGGAAGAGCTGACAAGGTACTATCTGATCAAAGAGGATACACTGGACGAGGCAACAGCAGGTAAGCATTTCACTGGAAGCGACAAGATGATCCTGGCAAGAGTGGATCTGTATAAGGATACCTCCGCGAAGCTGCAGTTGAAGCTTACGTATGCGAATGACTTTGCATCATTTGATCCGGATAATGAGGAAATGGAAGATCAGTACGGCCCGGATAAGGAGCGTAGCATTTTCCATTCCGAGAATGTGTACAGTATGCTGGACAATACGTATACGAACAATCTGGCTCTGGATCTTGAGGGCGTGGTAGCGCTCGACAGCAGCATCCGTGATATGACGGATCAGTCCTTTACCGTATCCGTTGTGAAGAAGGCGGCGAATACTTCAGAACAGGATTCGACACTTGCAACCCTTACTGTCGGAGGCGGCGATGAGCCGGGAACACCGGTTGACTCATCGGATGAGACTTCGGCGAAGGGACTTGGATATGAAGCCGAAGGGTTGCTTGCGTATAGCGGAGCAGACGTTGGCAAAACGTATACGTATGAGGTAACGCAGGTGAAGATGACGAAACCTGCCGATACAGACGAAAATCCGGAGACTCCGGAAGTTCCTGTAGACTATGTTCGCAAGGACAATCAGTTTGAAGGTGCAGCCGGTTATACGGCAGATCAGACCGTTTACACGATTACTGTGACGGTGGGTGTGGATGCACAGGGTAATCTGACCGCGGACTACAGCGTTGTGGATGCAGACGGCGAAGAGACTGGCAGAGGTCAGTACAGCAGCGCATCAAATGGGGAAACAGATGGGGAAACCGATCGGAAGATTTCCGGCCTTGACTTCACAAACCGGTATGCGGCATCCGTAGAGATCCATCTCGCGGAGAACACGACTTTCCGTGCAGAAGCAGGAGCCGATACAACGGTACAGCAGTGGCTGACGACAAACAGCGAGGCAGGCTTTGGCTACCGTGTATACCGTATGGACGGTGAAAACGATATTCCGCAGGAAGGTGCTGAGAGAGAAGTTCTGGTAGGCGTTTCAGATACGGCATCCTCCTATGCAGAGGCACAGACGCAGCAGCAGGATGGCACCAGGACGCAGAGCCTGAAAGAGGCCACATCGCTTAACAGCGAAGGAAACAGCTATACCGATAAGAGCGTGACAGAGGAGACGCGTTTCTACTATGTAGAACAGACAATTCCGGCAGGAGTAGAAGATGACATCTGGAAGGGCCTGCACTACGGCTTTAATGGAACGGACACTGTCCATGCATACATTGTAAAAGTGACGGTAAGTGACAACGATGGCGTTGACGGTACTCTGAACGTTTCCTATGAGAAGAAGGAAGTATCTGACGACGCAGCGTACACGTCCGAAAACGGCAGTCTGCTGACCTTTGTAAATACGTACGCGGCAGCAGGAACCGTAAACCTGTACGGTACGAAAAAGCTGGATAAGAGAAACCTGGCAGCAGGTGATTTCAGCTTCGAGCTGAGCAGGAAGGAAGGAGCAACCGGCGAAGCCGATAGCGCACTTGGCGCTGTGGAGGGCGGTAAGCTTACGACAGTTAACGCGGCAGCTCAGGCAGGTGTAGCGAGCGATGCATTCCAGTGGAAGCTTCCGAAGGAGGCAGAAGATGGAGATGCAGGCGAAGAAACGTATACAGACCGCTATACATCTGTTGGCACGTACACCTATACGGCGAAAGAGGTAATACCGGACAGCCCGCTTGGCGGCGTCACATATGATGATGCAGAAAAGACGCTGAGCGTCACTGTAACGGATAATCATGACGGCACCATGGCTGCAGACACCGGTGACAATAACGGAACTGCTGTATTTGAGAATAGCTACGCCTCAACCGGCAGAATTACCGTATCCGGTATCAAGACGATCAACGGCGAGGACGCAAACAAGTATGCGAACAACCGCTTCAAATTTACTCTGTTTGGTGGAGAAAATTATGCGGTTGAGCTCGGAAGCGGTATCAGTGATGCGCAGACAGGAAGATTTACTATTACGCTTGACTATACGCAGGAGGATATGAAGGATGCGGATGGTGCGTATGCGGCGACGCGGACGTACACGTATCTGCTGAAAGAGACCGGGGCAGAGAGTACGGATCCGAACTACGCTTTGACTGAGGCATATTATCAGATCGAGGTGACACTGACCGACAATCAGAGGGGTTCGATCAGCGCATACATCAGCGCTATTACACCGGTATCTGAGAACGGAACACCGGGAACGCGGACATCATACAGCGATGAGGATGCACAGCAGGCACAGGCTGCGCTGACCTTCAATAATACGTATGCGACGTCAACGGGCGTGACACTGGAGGGTACGAAGACAGCAAACGGATTTACCTTTACAGAGGATGCGGACAGCGTAGAGGAGAAGAAATTTAACTACAGTGATTTCGCGTTCCTGCTGTATGCGTGTGACGCGAGTGGAAACGTGGCGGCTGGAGCACTTCCGCTTGACTATGCGGTATTACATGCATCGAATGATGCGGGTAATACGGTGGGAGCATTCCAGTTTGCGGAAATGAGGTACAGCTATACCGGCAGCGCGGATGAGAAGGATTATTATTATAAAGTAGTGGAAGTGCAGAACGATGGAACGTATCAGACGGCGGGCAGTAAGCCACTGACCTATACGGCAGTTCAGGATATGCTGTACTCCGATACCTCTTTTGTGGTAAAGGTTGCAGTCTCCTATGACAGCGCGACGGGTACGCTGGCGGCAACGCCGACGGTAGTCGGATCACGTACAAACGATTCGGCACCGATGGTTGCAGCATCGGCTGTAAACTTCACGAACACATATCCGACCGGCAGCTTTACGATTCCGGTAGTCAGCACGTATGAGGCGGAGCCGGGAACGGATACGACGTATGAACAGAGCGGCGTAACGTATTCCTATACGATGACTCCTGTAGATCAGGACGGCAATGTGCTGAATACGAAACCATCAGAAGTGACAGCGGATACGAAGGACATGAGCTCTGTAACTTATGCAGCATCGGCACCTGTTACATCCGGAAATCTGAAGGCTGTTGCAGCAAACGGTACGTTCGCAGAACAGACTGTTCATAATACAGACGACAGATACTATAAAATCGAGCAGAGTGAGGCAGGCGCAAATGCAGGTATGACATATGACAATGGCTACTACATTGTCAAGGTGGCAACCGTACCGGATGAGACAGACCGCACAAAGCTGAACAGCAGCATTGCAGAGATCGTTTATTATCCGGAAGGGTACGGAACACCGGAAGGATCGGAGATTACACCTGTAACACTTGATCCGGAGGATTCCATACGGTTCACCAACGTATACCATGCAGATGAGCTGGAGCTGTCCTTCACGGCGACAAAATCGCTGGAAGGCCGCTGGATGTTTGCGGATGAGTTCCGGTTCAGCCTGAAGAGCAATGCAGAGGCAATGGGTGAACTGCCGTACGGCTACACGGCTTACAGCAAAGAAGTATCCAATGATGCGGGTACAGCTCAAAATAATGATGGAAAGACTTATTTCATTGACACAGTTTCCTTCGATAAGGATACGTATCGCGGCACAGGAACCTACCACTATACGCTGAATGAGGAGACATCCAATCTGGCAGGCGTTACAGATGATACACGTACTTGCACTGCATCCGTAACCGTGGAAGATAACCACGAAGGACAGCTTGTATTCGCGTCCGGGCAGGATAAGATTACGCAGGCTACGGTGGAGGATGACAACGAGAACAGCGGTTCGGGCAGCGAACACGGCACGACACAGAACGTATACCGCTTCGAGCTTCAGAAAGCGGCAGACAGCCCTGCGAACTTCGTCAATATATACGAATCACGGACTGCCAAGGGCGGTGTGAAGCTGTACGGAAGAAAGACCATCAACGGTATGGCAGTGGATGCAACATTTGAGACAGCAGACGAGAAGGCAAACAGCACCTACAAAAATACCGAAAACCAGTTTAGCTTCACACTGAAAGAGACAGATAAACTGGGCAATGTCCTGAAGAAGGCGGACGATACAGACCGCTTCGCACAGACCGCGACAGCAGACGAGGAAGGTATATTTGAGCTGGTTCTTTCCTACACGCAGGAGGATATGAAGACTGCAAACGGCATGGCCGGCGACTTTGCAGCAGACGGCCGGACCGTAACTGCCTTTGCAGCATCAGATGGACGGAAATCCGCAGTGGTATATCATTACTACCTGCTGACGGAGAATGCGACCGGAAACGGTTATGAGAAATCGCAGGAGAGCTACCTGATCAAGATGGCTCTGACCGATGATTGCGCAGGCAATATCACAGCCGAAGTTGCAGAAATCGTGAAGCAGACGGAAAAGGACGGCAAAGCGCCGGCCGGAGAGATGGAGACCAGGACATCAGATGGTAAAGCGCCGACCGGAGAGACAGGAATCAAGGCATCAGATGTGACAAAAGACAATACGGTATTGACTTTCGACAACACGTATGAGGCAACAGGAAGCCTTGGCCTTAAGGGAGAGAAGCTTACTTCCGGATTTTCACTGAATGAGAAGGATACGTACGTATTCGCAGAAGAATTCCGGTTCGAGCTGTACAGCTCCGATGAAAAGGGCGCTTATACAGAAAAGGATAAGCTTCAGACCGTCGGACTGGATACGGAAGAGACATCAGACGGCGAAACCAGCTACAAAGATACCTTTACCTTCCGTGATCTTACGTATGCACTTGGCGCGGAAGAAAACGATCTGGGCGACCATTACTACGTTGTCCGCGAGAAGGCAGGCAGTACGCATGGTATGAGGTATGATGACGGCGAGTACCTGATCCGGGTGAAAGTCAGCGACGACGGTTCGAAGAAGCTGAAAGCAGAGATCATGGATATTCATTTGATCAGCAAGGCTTCGGACGACGCGGCATCCGACAATGCAACAGACAGTGATGCATCTGGCAAAGCAGCGGACAGTGATGCGTCCGGCAATGCAGCGGGCACCGTCTCATTTACGAATGTTTACCAGTCAGGCGGCATTGACCTGTATGGA
This sequence comes from uncultured bacterium, assembly GCA_947071365.1. Taxonomy (GTDB): domain Bacteria; phylum Bacillota; class Clostridia; order Lachnospirales; family Lachnospiraceae; genus Choladousia. Next base: position 24,180 of record CAMTFT010000001.1, read on the forward strand.
AGCAACCGTTATGTGGCAGAGGCAGGCACAGCGACAACGCTGAGGGATATTTCCGAAACGCAGGGCGAGGCACACGCAACGTTCCGCTTTGAAATGAATCTCTCAGAGGAAGATGGAACGATCATAACTCTCGAGGATCTTGCAAAAGAACTCGGGAAGGATGCAGCGGATCTGGAGCTGAAGCTTTCCGACATACAGGAGAGAAGCTATGCGGCTGGAAATTACGGCAGCGGTGTCACGAACCTGGACGGAAGTATGCAGGAGACGACAAGCTTTGAGTTCCTGCATCTGAAAGCGAATGAGTTTAACGTTCTGAAGGAGTATCTGAACGACCTGAACTTCCACTCCACCGGAAGCTTCTACCTGCGCATTGACCAGATGATCCCGGCGGAAAAACCGGAAGATGCGGCAGACGACATCGATGGCTTCTGGAAGGCAGAGGGCGTGACATACGATGATGGCTACTACGTTGTGGAGATTACCGTAACGGAGCCGGATTCGAAGGACGGCGCCCCGTCAGCAGACCTGACGGCACAGGTCACAGGCGTGAAACGCTATGACCCAGACGGCAATCTGGAAACGGAAGTAAAGGATACCGACAAGCTGGATACGCCGCAGGAGCTGAAAGAGACGATCGTATTTACAAACGTATACCGTGCAGAAACCACCGGTCTGAAGGTTCAGGCAGAGAAGACGACGGATAAGCGTGAAATGGCAGAGGGCGAATTCCACTTTACTCTGTCAGGAAGCGAATTCCGGACGGAAAGCGGAAGCGTAACACAGATTACAGCGCCGAATGCATCAGCAGGCGCGGCAGAGGCAGCAGAAGTGATCTTTGACCGGATGCTGTTTGACGGTGTCGGAACCTACAGCTACAGTCTGTCCGAGGTGGATGAAGCGCTTGGCGGCATTGCATACGACACCGCGCAGTATATCCTGACGGTTGAAGTAACGGATGACAACAGAGGAAAACTGCATAATACAATTACCTCTATCACGAAGGATGGCGAAGAGCTTCTGAAAGAAGCGATCAAAGTCAGCGATGAAGCAGACGCGGTGACACAGCTTCAGAGCTATATCTCCTTCACGAACAGTTACACAACAGGAACTGCATCTGTAACTCTGGAGGGCACAAAAACCATCAGCGGTATGAATGCGGGATTGTTCCGGAACAATGAATTTACATTCGACCTGTTCCCGGCAGAATATGAGGATGGTGTTTACACTGCTTCCGGTGAGACGGCAGATACAGCGGTTTCCAGTGTCGCAGACGGAATTTTCCGCCTTGGCATGGAATATTCGCAGGACGATCTGTTTACCGGGGAAGATGATGAAAAGGTATGGAACCGTGAACGGAAATACTATTACATCATCAGTGAGCGCGAGACAGATGCAGCCGGATATGAGAAGAATGATGCGTCTATCGGCGTTACAGTGACACTGACTGACAACATGGATGGCACATTGACGGCAGAGATCACAGAGATGAAGGTTCTGTCCGGCGAAGAAACCGAAGCTGCATCAGTGAGCGGATACGAAAAGAACGAAGGAAGCTTTACGTTTAACAATGTTTACCATGCTTCCGGCAATGTGGTTCTGACTGGTACGAAGCATCTGGCAGGCAACCGTGCAATTCCAGTCATGGAAGGTGAGTTCAACTTCCAGGTGACGGAGGATGGCAGACAGGTGGCTTCCGGAAGCGTAAAGGAGGATGGTTCCATCGCCTTTGACGAGATCCGTTACACAGAGGCAAATATCGGAACACATACCTACAAAGTCAGTGAGACAGCAGGTGCTGACCAGAATATCACATATTCGGCACAGACCTTCGAGGTAACTGTAAATGTAACGGATGCAGGAGATGGAGTGCTGGAAGCAGCCGTAACGTATCCGCAGGGCGGCGTGGCATTTGAGAACAGCTATCATGAAAGTGCAGAAGCGGCGATCCGTGTAACAAAGACTCTGAATGTGAGTGGAACACCGATCAATGCGCCAGACTACACCTTCTACACGGCTCTGTTCCTGGATGAAGCGCTTACGAAGAGGATTTCCGATGTGAAACCTCTGGTATTCAATAATACTTCTGAGGCAACAGCAGAGTTTACCGGTCTCGCCCTTGGTGTGACCTACTATGTAGGAGAAACCGACAGAGATGGCAAGGTGATCGAATCAGGAATAACGCCGGACGGAAGCCTGTTTGTTCCGGTGTTCCCGGATGGAAACCGGGCAGATATAGGAAATGCAGGAGGCGTTGCAGAGATTCTGCTTTTGAATAACTTCCTGAATACACCTCCTGGATTCTATAAAGAGGGCGAGCTGACAGTTACAAAACGTCTCGTCGATGCAGGTGGAAGAGACAAAAACAGCAATAAGGTATTCTATGCAGGTATCTTTGCCGATGCACAGCATACGGTACTCTCAGATGCTGTATCCTCCAATATCCTGACTCTGGATATGAACGGAGGCTCTGAGTCAGGTGAGACGATCAAGGTTTCATATGATGACGCAGAAGGCAGGACACTGTACGTGACAGAGGTGGATAAGAACGGTATACCGGTATCTGGTACAGCAGGCTTTGCGTATACGGTCAGTGTGGATCATGAATCCGTAGTGATCGGTGATCAGAATACAACAGCGTCTGTGACGATTACGAATACCGAAAAAGCAGTATCTAACCCTGACACGATACTGGGCAATAATAGCGCAGACAGTGAGAAATCAGGAGAAAATGCAGAAGGCAAGGAAGTAAAGACTGGTGACGAGACACCGATCGCATTGTATGTTCTGCTGCTGGCGCTGTCAGCACTGCTGATTCTGTTCTTCCTGTTCAGGAAAGCGAGAGCGGCAAAGAAAACGAAGTAAAAAACGTACTGATTTTTAAGTTTTTTACTGAAGAGTAAGAATATCCCGTGGAATTCAGTGCTTCAGGCACACGGTTTTCCACGGGATATTTCTGTAATTGCTGATTATTTTATCTGTTCAAAGGAATGCAATCCTTTTTCTGCAATAATGATCTTCAAAATATTTTCCAACGGGCGCGTCCGGTATTTTTCTTTGTGAATGACCGCCAGCATTTTATTTTTCATAGGCTGACCATCTATTTCAACCAGATGCAGCCTTTTTTCTTTTAAAGAATCGGCAAGCAATAGTTCAGGGAGGACTGTTATGCCGAGTCCGGCCTCTGCGGCTTTTTGCAGCGCGGAGGAATTGACGCTTTCCCATACGGGGGCGGCCTTTTGGTTTGCGAGAGAAAGCATTCCATCGAAGGTATCCCGGATCGCGCTTCCCTGCTCACGAAGCAGCAGAGGATATGTACACAGTTCCCGGGGCGTCAGTTTTGGCTTTGACAGCGGGAAATCCGGCGCGCATACGGCATACAGCCGGTAAGAACCCAAAAGGATGGTCTGATACGGTCCCTGAGGTTCGGTGCCTTCTGTAAAGGCAATGTCCGCCGTCCCTTTCTGGAGGGCGCGCATCGTTTCGGCAGCGCTTGCAACGCGGATGCGGGTCTGAAGCTTTGGCATCTGTTTTTGAAGCTCTGTCAGCACTTTCGGTAAAAGAAATGATGCAACGGTAATGCTGGATGCGATGTTTACGGGAGTGCTTACCTCCAGGCATTCGATCCGCTTGTCCAGATTGCGGCTGGCTGCCAGTATGTGCTGTGCGTCTTCCAGAAGCGTTTCGCCGCAGCGGGTCAGGCAGGCTCCGCGGGGCAGACGGTCAAACAGTGATGTACCGGCCTGTTTTTCCAGTTCTGCGATGGCATGCGATACGGCGGACTGCGTAATATACAGCTTTTTTGCAGCGCCGGTAAAGGTTCCGGTCTGGGCGACTGCTTCCAGAATTTCTAAGTATCTTATATTCATAAATCCCCCTCGACACATGAATAAAATAGATGGAATCTATAAAATTATATCATTTTACAGATCGTAGGACAAGGGATACAATAGGAAAGACGAAAAATCCAGTCTGAAAAACAAAACGTAACAGGAGGAAGGAAGACAGAAGTGAAACGTGACAAAAAGAATTATCTGTGGCTTTTATCAGTCAACTTATTTATCAGTGCATTTACATTTGGCGGCGGATACGTAGTGGTTCCCATGATTCGCCGTTATTTTGTGCAGAAAAAGCAATGCTTTACGGAAGAGGAACTGATGAATATGGCAGCCGTAGCGCAATCAACGCCCGGTGCGATCGCCATCAATCTGTCCGCACTGGCCGGATATAGGACGGCCGGCATACCGGGGGGCGTGATAAGCTGCACAGCAGCCATTATCCCTCCGATATTTATTCTGGGGTTCGTATCTGCGTTCTATACCTGTCTCTTATACACATCTCCGAGCCCACGAGACGGAGCTACATC
>CAMTFT010000002.1 GCA_947071365.1 uncultured bacterium
GGCTCGGAGATGTGTATAAGAGACAGATATAATATGGTGGAATTTCGGATTCGTGATTTTAAAATATAAAAATGCGGAGGTTTGCAACATGCAGAAACAACATAAAATCACACATTTTTTGAAAAACAGTATGGTACTCGTTATCATTGTCTGTATTGCGGTGTTTACTTTTCTGACCCTCTACATAAACAAACAGAGTGATAATACCATCAATGAGGTAGGCGGCACCTATATGGCCAGCATGAACGAAAGGATCTCCAAGCATTTTTCTACCATGATCGACCTGCGGCTGACTCAGCTTGATACTCTGGTAGAAACGATTCCGACAAAGACCAGAGAAGACAGTGCGGAAATACGGGACTGGCTGAAATACAACGGTCAGATCCGCGGATTGGAGGCCCTCGCCTATTGCTTTGAGGATGGAACTTTTGAAACGATCTATGGCACACAGGTGGACTCCATTGATTCCGAAAAATTTCTCGAGACTATGCAAAACGGAGAACGGACAGTTTCCGTAGGTGTAGAGCCGGACGGAGAACGATCCGCCATAATAGGCGTTCCCTTTGAGATAGAGATGCAGGATGGAAGAAAAAGCATTGCCATAGTAGGGAAAATGCCCATTGAATATATCAGTGAAACGCTGTCGCTGGATGATGACGACGCTCTGATGTACTCCTTTGTCATCCGTAAGGACGGAAGCTTCGTCGTCCGCAGCATGGGTGCCTCCAGAGATACGTATTTTGACCGGGTAAACGCACTGTATGACGAGGTAAATGGCAAGAGCAGCGTTGACCAGTTTATTTCAGAGCTGCGGGAGGCAATGGAAAATGGGACGGATTATTCCGCTCTGCTTAAAATAGGTGGGGAGCGCAGACAGCTCTACTGTTCTGCCCTGCCTGCATCGGAATGGTATCTTATCACGATCCTGCCCTACGGAACGCTGGATGAAGCTGTAGAAAAACAGAGCCAGCAGTCGCTTCTTGTCTTTATTTTAAGCTGCTGCATTATTTTGCTCACCCTGTTTTTCATATTTGTGAAATACTTCCGCATGAACACCGCCCAGCTTCTGGAGTTGGCGGAAGCAAAACGGGCAGCCGAGGAAGCCAACCGTTCAAAGAGTGAATTCCTCTCCAACATGAGCCACGATATTCGTACACCGATGAATGCCATCGTGGGCATGACAACGATTGCCCTGACGAATATAGGCGATATGGGCAGGGTGGAAAACTGCCTGAAAAAGATCGTTTTATCCAGCAAGCATCTGCTGGGACTGATCAACGACGTACTGGACATGTCCAAGATCGAAAGTGGAAAGATGATCCTGAATGTGGAAAGAGTGTCTCTGCGCGAGATCATGGACAGCATTGTCAGCATTGTACAGCCTCAGATCAAGTCAAAGCAGCAGAAGTTCAACGTATTTATTTACGATATTACATCCGAAAATGTACTGTGCGACAGCGTTCGTCTGAACCAGATCCTTTTGAATCTGCTGTCCAACGCGATCAAATTTACGCCGGAGGGCGGATCTATAGAAGTAGCCCTGCACGAAAAAGAATCTCCAAAGGGAGAGGATTATGTGCGGATCCTGCTGCAGGTAAAGGATACCGGCATCGGTATGTCGGAGGAATTCCAGACGCAGATCTTCGATTCCTTTACCCGTGAGGACAACAAGCGCGTCCAGAAAACAGAGGGCACCGGCCTTGGAATGGCAATTACAAAATATATTGTGGACGCGATGGGCGGCGAGATCGAAGTAAAGAGCAGCCAGGGCGTTGGCACGGAATTTAATATTACGCTGGATTTTGAGCGGACGACTCAGCAGGAAGAAGAAATGATCCTCCCTGATTTCACAATGCTGGTGGTGGATGATGACAGGCAGCTCTGCGAGAGTACGACGGCTTCCCTGAAATCCATTGGTATCCGGGCTGATTGGGTGCTGGATGGTGAAAGCGCGGTTCAGGTCGTTACCGAGCATCACGCCCAGCATAACGATTACCATATCATCCTTCTTGATTTCAAACTGCCGGGCATGGATGGAATCAGGACGGCAAAAGAGCTGAGAAAGCAGTTAGGCAATGATGTACCGATCCTGCTTATATCTGCTTACGACTGCAGCGAGATCGAAGTCGAAGCCCGTGAAGCGGGAATCAACGGTTTCCTGTCCAAACCGCTTTTCAGGTCTACCTTATTCTATGGCCTGAAGCCTTATATTGATTCAACTGCCAGACCGTCTGCACCGGAGCAGGATACGATCACATTTTCCGGCAAACGGATCCTTCTGGCAGAGGATAATGAACTGAACTGGGAAATCGCAAGCGAGCTTTTAAAAGAGCTTGATCTGGAGCTTGACTGGGCGGAAAACGGACAGATCTGTGCAGATCTGTTCCAGAAATCTCCGGAAGGCTACTACGATGCGATACTGATGGATATCCGTATGCCTGTAAAGAACGGCTACGAAGCCGCAGACATGATCCGCAGCATGGATCGTCCGGATTCCTCCATTCCTATTATCGCTATGACAGCAGATGTCTTCTCCGAAGATATCCAGAGATGTCTGGAGCACGGTATGAACGGTCACGTAGCAAAACCAATCGACATCAAAGAGATTTCCCGCACTTTAAGCAGGTATCTTGACGGCCGGAGCTAACTTCCGGCTGGAATTCAGCCCAAAATATAGCTGGCAACCACAGGTTGACACATTGCAAAGCAGTGCCTTCTTGTCAAAACGGATGATTTTCTGTATGATAGAACCATGATACTATTCATCGTCAGGGCGGCCTGCATCAAAGACATCTTAAAGTGGACATCCCTACAGATCCTTCTTTGAGATACCTTTGATGCAGGTCGCCTTTTGATTCAGGTTATTGGTTCATTATGCAGAAAGGAAATACATCCCATGAAATTTTGTGACAAATTGATATCACTTCGAAGGGAAAAAGGATACTCCCAGGAGCAGCTTGCAATGATGCTCGGCGTTTCAAGACAATCAGTGAGCAAATGGAAGGCCGGCGCCTCCATGCCGGAGCTGTCCAAGATCCTTCAGCTCTCGGAGCTGTTTCACGTATCAACAGACTACCTGCTGAAAGATTCCATCGAGGAACAGCAGGAATCGTATTCTGCCACCACAGATGATTTGAATGAAATAACAGAAGCACAGATGCGTATTCTGGATAAGCTGGAAAGGCTGGAAGAAAACGAGAGAAATGCCGTAAAAGAATATGAGTACATCAGTGAAAGAACGCTGTTCGGGCTGCCGCTGGTTCACATTCATTTCAAATGGTCGAAACAGCCCGTGGTCAGTTCCTTTGTAAGAGCATCCTGCGTTCGGATGCCCGGATGCTACGCTGATTTCAAAACAAAAGCAAAGGGGATCGTGGCGATCGGCAACAATGCAACGGGGCTGCTTGGTATCGGCTTTCTTGCAAAGGGCGTGATCTCTCTCGGTCTGTTCAGTATCGGTCTGTTTTCTCTTGGCATCATATCTCTCGGCCTGCTGACGCTGGGAATCATAGCGTTGGGAGCACTTGCAGCCGGTGTTGTATCCATCGGCTATATCGCAATCGGTGTCTCCGCCATCGGAATCTACGGAACCGGTGTTGCCGTTATAGCCAAAAATGCTGCAACAGGAGTATCTGCCGTCGCCCGGACAGCCCTTGGCACCCAGGATGCTGACGGAACGTATTCTCTTATCCTTGGCGAATTTGCAAAAAGGCAGGCAGCAGCCGATTTTCTCCTGAAACATCAGCCCGGTATCCCGGGCTGGGTGTTGTCTATATTGACGTGGTTATGGAGATAGCTGCTCACGTATTTTTTGATACAGTCCTCAGGCCAGCTACTCCTGTATTTTGGGGTGCAGCTCTCGACCAGCTACTCACGTATTTTGGGGTGCAGCTCTCGAGTCAGCTACTCACGCATTTTTTGATGCAGTTCTTGAGCCAACTACTCCTGTACCACCTCGAACAGTTCTTCTCCCGCCTGTACTTCCCCTTGTCGGAGCAGGCGGATTTTTTGCCCCTCTGCAAGTTCCGTACAGACCACAGGGGAGGCCAGCGACGGGGCATGTTCTTTCACGAAGTCCAGGTCAAGCCGCAGCATCGGCATTCCCCTTTTTACTTTTTGGTTCGTTTTTACGAGAGCTTCGAAGCCCTGCCCCTTTAGCGCTACCGTATCGATTCCCACGTGGATCAGCAGAGTGATTCCCGAGTCTGTCTCAAATCCAATCGCGTGTTTCGTGTCAAATACAAAGCTGACGGTGCCATCCTCCGGTGCCCGCACGACTGGATCAGTTGGAGTGACCACCGCTCCCTGCCCCATCATGCCGCCAGCAAACGCTTCATCCGGAGCCGTGGCAAGGTCTGCGGCAACGCCGCTGATGGGACTGTGGATAACAGTCAGCAAACCGAAAGCATTTTCTGCCGTATTTTTCTTTTGAACATTACCTCGGACACTGTCTCCATCTTCTTTTTGAATGTCTCTTTCCTTCTCTTTTAAAATATCACTTTCGATCACACGATCATCTTCATCATACGTTTCGATCACCGTATCCAGATAGTCCTCCAGATTCGATTTGATCACTGCGACCCGTGGCCCATAGATGACCTGTACGCCGGTTCCCTTGTGTATGACACCGGAAGCCCCAGTGGATTTCAATAAGCCGTCGTCCACTTTATCCGCATCAAAAACCGTACACCTCAGCCGCGTTGCACAGCAGTCCACATCGGAAATATTGCTTTTGCCACCCAGACCGCGGCAGATCATAGATGACAGTGCATCCGCTTCTGATAAACCGCTGCCTGTTCCCGCTGCACCGTTTCCTGCTATTCCACTGCTATCTGCTCCCACTGTTCCATTTCCTGCTATACCTCTACTGCCTGCTCCCGTTGCACCGTTTCCTGCCATAACGCTGCCCGCTCCTGCCGCACCATTTCCTGCCATGGCGCTGCCCGCTTCTGCCGCACCACCATTTTTCCTAGCTTCCACATCGCTTCTCCGGTACAGCTTCACTTCCTCGCTGTCATCCCGCCCCGGTGTCTTCAGATCCAGCCGACGGATCAAAAATGAAAACAGGAAATAGTACACGATAAAATAACCGATCCCGACAATCACGATCCATACCCAGTTCGTCTTTGCATTGCCCTGCAGAATTCCAAACAGAAACATATCGATCAGACCGCCGGAAAACGTCATACCCACGCCTACCTTAAAAATATGCATCAGCATATACGCCAGCCCCGCAAATACGCAGTGGATACCGTACAGCAGCGGAGCCACAAACAGAAACGTAAACTCCAGGGGCTCTGTAATACCCGTCAGCATGGAGGTCAGCGCCGCCGACAGTAGAAGTCCTGAAACATCCTTTTTCTTATCCTGTCTTGCTGTCCGGTACATGGCCAGAGCCGCACCGGGAAGACCGAAAATCATCAGCGGGAATTTCCCTGACATAAAACGTGTTGCTGATACGGCAAACTGCTGCGTATTAGGATCCGCAAGCTGCGCAAAGAAAATATTCTGCGCGCCTTCGATCAGCTTTCCACCCACCTCCATCGTACCGCCCACTGCTGTCTGCCAGAAAGGCAGATAAAATACGTGATGCAGGCCGAAGGGGATCAGCAGCCGTTCCATCAAACCATACACCCAGGTTCCCGCATAACCGGAATTCAGAACAAGATCCCCCACGGTATAAATTGCCCTCTGAATCGGCGGCCACACAAAAAACATCAGAATTCCCACTGCCGTATACACCAAAGCGCTGATAATGGGGACGAATCGTGTACCGCCGAAAAAAGCCAGCACCTGGGGCAGCTCGATCCTGTAAAAACGGTTGTGCAGCGCAGCCACTCCCAGACCTACGATGATACCGCCGAACACACCCATCTGCAGCGACGTGATTCCCACCACCGATGCAGTGGAACCACTCAGCATCTGCTCCGTTCCACCGTTAATGATAATCATTGCCCCGATCGAAGCGTTCATGATAAAGAACGCAATGGCCGCAGCCAGCGCGGCGACCTCTTTTTCCCGTTTCGCCATTCCGATAGCAACGCCCATTGCAAAAATAATCGGCAGGTTCGAAAATACAATGTCCCCTGCCTTACTCATCACTTCAAATACTGCAAAGAGAATCGTCCCAGGCCCCATAATTCCCATAAGCCCGTACGTTTCCAGCATCGTCGCATTCGTGAACGAACCTCCGATGCCCAGCAGAAGGCCGGCCACCGGCAAAATAGCGATGGGAAGCATGAACGATCTGCCTACTCTTTGCAGTACGCCAAATACTCTGTCTTTCATTTCTACAGCTCCTTTTTCTTTTTATCATTGACCGATTTCGGAGCTGCCATACATTTCTATCTTATTATTTTCTCAAATATGCGGCTTTCGCCTCTGTTATATCATAATTTTCCGGCTGCCTGCTCATTTCTTTGCCGTACAGTTATATTCCTCCTGGCTACCTGCTCATTTCTTTGCCGTACTGTTATATTCCTCCCGGCTGTCTGCTTATTGCTTTGCCGTATGATTATATTCCTCCCGACTGCTTGCCTGCTCATTCTCCATCATGCTATGCACCACAGAAATTCCCGCAAAAATGCTGAACAGATTGCAAAGCAGCGATATCAGGAGATTCCACAGCATCATAAGCTGCGCTTCCCCCTGGGCGCTTCCCAGTATCCGCAGAAGATTCTGCTGTTGGCTTTTCCACCAGCCACTCCAGAAGGAAAAATCCGACCATTTTGACGGAATCATATCCGACGGAATTTTCAGATGATGCAGGGTGAGCCATCCTGCGGCAAGCACGGTCAGCAGTATCAGCCCGGCACAAAACAGTTTCCCGCCTGCCTGCGTTATTGATTTCTGATACTGAAATAGGAACCGGATCAGTCCTGATACCAGAATCAACGGTAAAATCAGCAGCAGATCACCGGTAAATGTGCCAAGAGAGGTAAATTCGATCACTTCTCCCGTAAGTCCATTTCTCATCAGGAACTGCTCCGCCTCTTCACGCAGCCCTCCCTGCTGCAAAATTGATCCGGACTTTGCGTCCCTGTCTTTTCTGTCCGCCCGCAATGACACTGTATCGAGACACGGTGCATCCTCATCTGTACACTGCCGCACCAAAGCCCTGCCTGGACTTTCAAAAGTACCGCAGACGGTGTACGGTTTTTCCCCGCACCACAGCGTCTGCCCTGCAGCCTGCACCGTCCCGAACAGCTCCTGCGCCGTCACTTTGTCAATACAGCAACCGTCCTTCTGCCACATCAGTGCAAATATTCCCGGTATCACAAGCTCCGGATTTCCACTCGTCAGAATCAGCGAAGCTGTACTGTTTTTTCCTGTTTCCCGGCACAGCACCGTCGTATCCGGCACTTCTCCCCAAAAGCATATGTACTGCGGATCTTCCTGTGTTTCCTCCTGCTCGCAGATCTCCTGTGCGTTTTTTGCCGAAAGCGGATCTCCCGCCAGCATTGATGTGACGATATCAGAAGTCTTCTGTGCGCCGATGCAATATCTGACCGCCAGAAAATAGCATCCCGCCATCAAAAACAGCTTTATTCCCATCCAGATCATCCTGCCTGCTTTGCGACCGCTCATTTCAACTACCACCTTACCTGAATCGATATCATATAATCCTGCGTCACAGCCCGGGAACCCTCCTAACGGCTGTCGATACCTTTCGACCCGTACGCGGCTTCCGCTGCCCTTCAATCCGCACACGGCTTCCGCTACCCTTCGAGCCGCACACGGCTTCCGTTATCCTTCAATCTGCACACAGCTTCCACTACCCTTCAAGCCGCACACAGCTTCCACTACTCTTCGAGCCGCACACAGCTTCCACTACCCTTCGAGCCGCACACGGCTGCCCTCATCCACCGCCTTATCAGAACTGATGATGACATCCTGCGTGCTCACAACCGCCCCTTCTGCCAGTGCAGCATACGATTCGTTCTGCTCCAGAACCGTGACGCTCACCTTCCGGGCCTTGACTTCCGTTCCCATAATCGAGTCATATTCTTCCGGCACAAGAACGTAGGGCTGGTTTTTCTCGTCCAGATGTAGTGCGGAAAGGGGTACTGTGACCGGGTAAGCCTCCGATTTTTTCGTAAAATTCATCTCGGCAGCCATTCCGATTTCAAACGTATCCTCCGGCACCTGCACCGTCACACGATAAATGCTCTCATCCTTTTCGTCGGCTGAGACAGATTCTATCGGAAGCTCCTCCAGCTTCAGCTTGCCATTCGCCCCGCTTAAGGCGACAAGGTCTCCCGTACCGATATACTTCTCCTGTTCCTTCGTAATTTCTGCCGTAAAACGATAACCCTTTGCCAGATCCGCCATCAATATCGCCGTCGTATCCGGTGTTTTTTCTCCGGTCTGAATATTGATCTTCATGACGAGCCCGTCCGCGGGAGCATAGACCTTTCCGCCGTTCTTCTTCAGCTTTTCCAGCTTTTCCAAAGAAAGTTCCATCTGTTCGTACGTGATCTCCTGCATCCGATCCGTATTATTGGAGGCGTTTGGAATTCCCGCCGTGGCTACTGCTCTTCCGGAGGTCACGGCTGCCTCATTCGCCGCGATAGCCGCGTCCTCATAAGCCTGCTGCGCTGCCTTTACATTTGCAATAAGCTGCTTTGCCGCCTCAGCGTTTTCTTCATTTCCATTTGCGGCGCGTTCCTGCTGATACTGCATCAGGGCGGCCTCGGCTGCTTCCTTAGCCGCTTTAGCATCCTCCACTTTCTTCTGTGCTGCCGCAAGCTCCTGGCTGTAGCTGTCTCTGACAGACTGCTCAATGCGGTTCCGCTCCTCCTGTGTCACGGTAGAGCTGCCTCCAGCGCTTCCCGCACCCGTGCCGGGTACTGCGATGTTTCCTGTGCCTGTATCCGGCGACGTGCCGCTCCCTGCACCCGTATCCGGCAGCGTACTGCTTCCTGTACCCGTGTCACTTCCTGTACCTGTACCGCTCCCTGTACCTGTACCCGTCCCACTCCCGGGAATCTCTCCTGATATGGAGTCCGAGGCATTTCCATCATCTAAAATATCCCCGGGTGTACTGCCGGGAAATGTAGTTCCGCCGCCCGACACGCCCGATGTACTGCCGGGAGATGTAGTTCCGCCACCCGGTACGCCCGATGTATCGTCGGAAGATGTAGTTCCACCACCCGGCACGCCCGATGTACTGCCGAAAGATGTAGTTCCGTCACCTGGCACACCCGATGCACCTCCAGAAGATGCATCAGCACCGCCCCCGTTCAAATCGTCAGGTATCAATATGTCCTGACTGCCATCTTCTATCGCATCGATAGTGATCTCAGGGACAGATGAGTCTTCGCTGTAAGCCATTGCCGGAAATGCGTCTGTATCACCGTAAATCATTGCCGAAGATGCGCCTGCGCCACCATAAGGCGTTGCCGAAAATGTGTCCGCATCACCGTATAGCATTGCCGAAGATGTACCTGCCTCTGCGTAAATTTCCACATCCCCCTCACCTTCATCCAGAATCTCCTCCACAGACTGTGTACGGATCGCCCCGTTCCTCGTAAGCGATGCCCCATTTCCCGCATTTTGTCGCGCCGTATTCACCGCGTTTTCAATTTTCCACTGAAGAGACGTGAGTTCCTGCTGGGCCTGTATGTACGCATCCGCTTTGTCCGCCAGAGCCTGTTCCAGAGAAGCTTCCACGCTGCTTTCCTCCTGCGTGACTCCGCCCTTTTCCTGAAATTCCTTCAGCGCCTTCTTCGCCTCCGCAAGCTGCTCCTTCGCCCTGGAAAGCTGCACTCCGGCACTTCTCGTAGACAGAGAATACTGCTCTGAAGCCTGCGCCTGCTCATTTGCCTTCTGCTGTGCGCTGACATCCTTCTGGCTCTTCACATCATCCACGGTCAGTTTCTGCTTTTCCATCTCCTGCTGCTGATATAAAATCTTTTCCTCCAGCAAAGTCATATCCAATTCAAAAAGCAGATCGCCCTTTGACACGCGCTGTCCTTCACTGACATGGATCGCCGTCACTCTCTGATCCGGCTCTGTCGTCACAGCCAGTTCCTGATTCTGCACAATTTTCCCCGTTGTCTTCACGGAATGAGCGATCATCATATTCTGCGGCCGCTGCGTCTGCACCACAGCGATGCCGATCTGGTCCGCCGCCCGGGACAAAACCGTAAAGCACAGCATTAAAACAAAAAATAATGCAGTGATTTTTGCCAATCTACCTCTGTTCATTCTTATCCCCTTCTATATCAATAACTGCCTTTCTATTCCTTCAGCGCCGCCGCTGCAATCCCCTGCTCCAGATATTCCTGCCCGGAAAGGAAAATAAGCAATGCCGGAATCAGCATCATAATGGCCGCAGCAAATCCCATGCCCACTTCCTCAAGGCCGATCTCCGGCAAAAACAGAGACAACGGCCAGAGTGAACGCGTTTTGAGGAAGGTCATCGGCTGCTCGATCATGTTCCAGGATTCCAGAAATCCAAGGATTCCGGAGGACACGATACCCGCTGCTCCCAGCGGAACCCCGATCCGCAAAAATATCTGTAAATTCCCCGCCCCATCGATCCGGGCCGCCTCCAGAATCGCCTCTGGTATTCCGGAGAAGAAGCGGTACATAATGAACACCGGAAATGTGGAAAATACTGCCGGCAGTATCACCGCCGCATGCGTATCCAAAAGGTCGATCCGGTTCAAAACCAGGTATTCCGGCATCATGAGCACCTGAAACGGCATCAGCATCAGAACAATATACAGCATCAAAATAACCTTTTTCCCCGGAAAATCGAACCTTGCCAGAGCCCATGATGACGGGACGCCAAATACAGTCTGCCCCACCAGAATACAGAGCGAGAGCTTCAGAGAATTCCAGAACATCACGAAAAACTGCGGTGAATCGATCAAAAGCTCCACCAGGGACTGCAGCGTCGGCGCTTTGGGAAGCAGCGGCCAGTCAGCCATTCCCTCCGCACCACCGAGCACGGGAGCCAGATATTCCGCCAGCTCCCACTGCTTCATGAACACGCCGGAAATCGCAAACACCACCGGAAAGCAGATAACCGCCGCAATCAAAAACAGCCAGATATATATCACAATTTTTGTAATCTTCCTCATATCACTCCGCCAGATAAAGGTTGATGCTCTGTATGATAGAATTTTCGGCCTCATCCTCGCTGATCTCACCATCCAGGCATCTGTTCAATTCTTTCATGACCACTTCCTTCTGGACACTCTGCGTATCGGCGCACACAGTAAGCTGCTTTGCTGTGTTTTCCAGCCACTCCAGTTCCTCCTGTGTCGGCCAGGAATACGTGAGATTATACTTCTCTGTCCCGTCAGCACTTCCATATCCAAGCGAAATACCGTCCTCAATTCCCCACTTTGCATCATACAACACAGATTCAAATGCCTGAAGATTCACCGGGAAGCCATCGCCCGTATTCTTTATCTCTCCATCCTCTGACAACAGATACATGACAAAATCTTTCGCACGATCCGGCTCTTTCGCCGTTTTCAGGATGCCCACCGTGCAGATTGGATAAAATGCATCGGAGCATTGTCCGCCATACGTTTTCATCTCGCAGCCCTCAAGCTTCCGCCGTACCGACGAAACGCCGGAATAGTCATCAATGTCCGTCAGCGTGCCTACGCATAACTGGCTGGTGACAGACCGCAGATCCGGAAACAGAAGTTCTGTAAAATAGAATCCAAGGCTGCTGATATCCCAGCCTTCGGTTTCCTGGCTCGCCTTTACATACGCCCGGTAATTATTTACCATTTCTGCTTCCTCTGCTGTCAGACTCTCTTTAAAGCTGTCATAGATCTGTTTCATCACATGGATATACTGTGCAAGCTTTTCCTGATCCAGCGTTCCGTCCTCCTTCTTCCAGCCGGCAGCACAGGAATCATATAAAACCCTCGGCAGGGCTACGTTATTCGACATGCCCAAAAGCTCTTCCGTCCACATTTCTCCAAGTGATCCAAGATCTTCCAGTTTTTCGAGAACCTGTGTATTTCCCACTGCCATCGGAATTCCGAACCGCACCGGCACTGCCGGAACCGTCTCATCTTTCTGGTACGCATATGCAATGTTTTCCAGCAATCCATCTGAATCCCTTACCTCTGCAAGAATACCGCTCAAATCCTCCAGCACTCCCTTTTCGCTGTACGTTTCCACCGTCATGCCGTCCATAATCAGGATATCCGGGCCGTTACCCGCCAGAATTTCGGTATTCAGCGTGCGCAGTGCATCTGCGCTGGTCACGCCGTCCGTTCCGCTCATTCCAACCTGGTAATTTATGGATGTATCCGGATGCTCCTTCTGGAACAGAACCACCATCTGGCGGATCCCTGCATCCTCCCTCAAGGAGTAGATCGTCAGTTCCTTTTCCGGAGCTGTCGCAATATCCGGGTCATACTCATATTTCAACAGTTTCCGTCTACCGTCAGCGTCCGTATAAATTACATAAAAACTCTGGTTCACGATCTCCAGAGCAACAATATGCTCCGTGCCGCCAGAAAGAGAATTCAGTTCGCCGTCCACGATCTGCTCCACAACACTGCCGTCCATCACATGGGTAAATATCCCCTTTGACGTACAGTAATACAGCCTGCCCTCTTCATCCTCCGTAAACATGATCCGATATCCGCCAGTGGTGTTCTGCTCGTACGTCTCCTGATTCGCATACAACATTTCCTCCAGAACCTCATCCCTGGCAATCGGCTCACCGCTGCTCAAATCGTACCGCTGCAATTCTGAATCCAACAGCAAAAGCGCCTCATTCTGGCAGATTCCGATCATATTTGCATCGCTTCCCAGACTCAGAACAGCCTCGCCAGTTTCCCGGTCTACGACGTATGTATCTCCGCCAGGCTCCATCCAGAGCAGCTCCCCGCTCCGCGAAAACTGAAGCTTCGCCATATCCGACACCGTGCAGGGCGTGTGCTTCGCATTGCCTTCCGCATCAAAAGACACAAAGTGGAAGGAGTATTCCTCCTGCCCGGCAGCCGCATCTTCCGAAGTCTGTTCTGCATCTGCACTTTCCGAGCTCTGCCCTTCTCCCGCGTCTGTATCGTTCCCCGCATCCCATGTTGCGCCGTGATACATGACGATTCCGGCTCCGCCTCCGTCCGCACAAAGCTTCACATCCGTAAAGTACAGATCTGCGTATTCCGAAGGAAGAGCTGCGGCAAGTTCCCACGCTGCGCCGCCGTCACTGCTGTCCCACATCGCAGCTCCCGTTTCCTCGCTGGAACCAAACAGACGAAGCCGCCCGTCCGTAAGCCGCACGATGTCCCTGATCTCCAGCGTTCCATCATTATCCGGGAGTTCCACTTCCGTTTCCAGATAGCGTCCCATCGCTGCTCCGTCCTCCGGGGCGGAAGCTTCCGCATATACTGCCCCTGTCATCGTATTTATCAGAATAACGGCTCCTGACAGCGCCGCTGTTATCTTTTTGAAAATCCCCGTCTTTTTTCCATTATTCATACTCTGTCTCCTTTCCGACCTTTATTCGCATAATACACTGACACCATGCCTGTCTATACTGCTTTACCCCTTCGCCGGATCTCCATATCTGTGCTACACCACTTCACTCCTTCGCCGGATCTCCATATCTATGCTGCACCGCTTTACTCCTTCGCCGGATCTCCATATCTGTGCTGCACCGCTTCACTCCTTCGCCGGATCTCCATATCTGTGCCACGCCGCTTCACTCCTTCTCCCAGGACTTGCGCAGCACCAGTATCAGAATGAACACCACCAGCGCATTGATGACCGCCGCCGCCGAAATTTTGTCAAAGGACAGTTCCCGGAACCAGTTGTTATACAAATGCTGCAGCAGATACATGCTCTGATGCGGGTAATCCCCGGCCACCAGCCACGCCTCCCGGAATACCTTAAAGGAATTCAAAAAGGAAAGCACGGTAATCGTATACAGGGAAGGCATCAGATTCGGCATCGTAATGCTGCGAAAGCATCTCCATTCCCCGGCACCGTCCACCCGGGCCGCCTCATAGATCTCGTTCGGGATCCCGGCCAGCCCTGCCATCCACAGGATCATATCGTATCCGATATTTTTCCAGAGATAGCTGATGACCAGCACGATAAACGCCGCATTGCTGCTCATCCAGCTTATCGGGCTGCAGCCCAGCCGCATAAGCAGTCCATTGATGAGCCCATTGGAATGAAACAATACCTTCCACACCAGCACCACCGATGCTGCGGGCACAGCCACAGGAACAAGAAACGCGCTTTTCAGAAAATTTTTTCCAAATTTCAGCTTCTGCAAAACGACAGCCAGCACAAGGGACACCGCCACCAGCAGCGGAATACAGATAAACGTAAAACGAAGCGTATTCGAGGCTGCCATCCGAAAAGCCGTGTTGGAGAACACCTCTTTATAGTTCTTCCAGCCGACCCACTCAGCAGTAACGGCGCTTTGAAAAGAACGCTTCACTACCTCCGCAAAGGGCAGCAGCGTAAAAAATATAACGCCGGTAAAACCCGGCAGGAGAAACAGCACTCCTGCCAGATTTTTTTTCATTTTTTTCATGTTCTTATTACTCCGCGAGATACAGATTCAGCTTCTGCATGATTGCATTTACGGCCTCATCCTCGCCGATCTCACCGCTCATGCAGCGGTTTACTTCCTCCATGATCACGTCATGCTGTACCCGCTCCGTATCCGCGCACGTGCTGACCTGCTTTGCCATTTCATACAGCGCGTCAGACTCCTCCTTCGTCGGCCATACGTAGGAAAGCTCCATAAAATCATCGCCGCCGTCGCTGGAAGATACACTGTAGCCGCCGCCCTCACCGAACTGATCCGTATAAATTTCCGTCTCAAAGGCCTTCGTGTTGACCGGGAAGCCGCGTCCCTGATTCTGGGACTGTCCCTCCTCCGAAAGCATATACCTTACAAAATCACAGGCAATTTCCGGGCTTTTCGCCGTATTCAGCACACCCAGGCTGCAAAATGGTACAAATACATTTTCCTGCTGTACGGACAGCAGCGTTTCCTGGCATGCCCCGTTTAATTTGTTCACGGAAACAAGACCGCTGTAGTCAATAATATCATTCAGAACACCAAGCTTTACCCTGCTCTCTCCGGTCGCCAGATCCATCATTCCCATTGCTATATCACTTGCCTGCCCGATGCCATAATCCTCCATGATATTCCAGGAAGCATATGTGCCATCTGCATACATACCAAGACTTTCCTTCGCCTTCTCTGACGCGTTCTCCTGATATGTGTCGTAGATACGTTTGACTCCCTTTACAAATTCAGCCAGCTTTTCCTGATTAATGGTATTATCCTCATTTTTCCAGGCCCCAGCACAGTTCTGATAAAGAACCTCACCAATATTTACCACGTCATACGTATCCATTACATCCGCTGAAGCTGCCAGCTCTGCGATAGAATCTAATCCATTGATCGTGCTGATCAGCTCCGGATCCCCGGCTGCGATCTGCAGCCCGAACCGGGACGGCACTGCCGGAAGAAGCTCGTCGGTTCTATATACTCCCGCAACATTTTCCAGAAGCCCTTCGCTTTCCTGAACCTCGGAAACCACACTGTCAAGATCCATCAAAAGCCCCTGCTTCGTATACGTTTCCACTGACATCTCATCAAGAATCAGGACATCCGGCCCATTCCCCGCCAGAATATCCGTATTCAATGTTCGCAGCGCATCCGAGGCTGTCACGCCGTCCGTACCACTCATGCCTACCTGATAATTCACATACATATCCGGATTCTTTTTCTGGAACAGAACAGCCGCCTGACGGATCGCATTATTTTCCCGAAGGGAGTATACCGTCAGCTCCTGTCCTGGTGTGCTGGGGACATCCGCATGATACTCATATTTCAAAAGCTTTCCGCCCAAAGTACCCTGATCCACTACCAGTACGTAAAAGGTCTGATCCAGGACTGCAAATCCCATAAAGTACGTACCCGGATCACCCAGTGAGTTCAGCGAGCCGTCAACTACCTGCTCTACAACACTGCCCTCCATGACATGGGAAAAAATGCCCTTCTGTGTAGCGTAATACAGTCGTCCCTCATCATCCTCCGTCATCGCAATCGGTCCGCCAAGAGTCGTAACAGCCATATAATTTGCTCCGTCTCCATACAGAGCATCCTCCAGGGCCTCATCCCGAAGCAGCGGTTCCCCTGTAGTATAATCATATCGCTGCAGCTCCGAGTCCATCAAAAGCAGCACTTCATTTCCACAGCTCCCCATACTGCTCACATTTTCCTGCGTGATCGTACTCAGAACCTCGCCTGTAGTCGAATCCAGCACACACACTCCGTTGTTGAAGGAATTACAGAGCAGTTCACCATTCTGTGTAAAATGGAGATATCCTCCAGCATCGAAAAGCGGAACCTGCTGTGCATTTCCCTGTGCATCAAAGGAAACAAAGCTGTATTCATAAGAGCTCATCCAGGTAGATACGTTTCCTTCTTCGTCCTCTGCTCCGTCTGATGCCTGAGAATCCTCTCCGATTTCATCCATTGTGATTCCTGCACCTCCGCCTGTCGGATTCAGCACAATATCCGGATAATAATGATCTGCGTATTCTTCCGGCAAAGCTCCGGTCTGCTCCCAGGTCTCTCCTCCATCGCTGCTGTCCCACATCGAAATAATACTGTCGTTATCCTGTCCTACGATGCGCAGCGTGCCTTCTTTTGTCCTCACAATATCCAGTACATAAATATCCTCCGGAAGCGCCACGTCCGATTCCAGATACCGTCCCATTGCCGTGTCACTTTCCTCAGCCATCACCGGTACGCCCGGCACCATATTTACTGCCATGCAGGCCGCCGCTGCGCCTGCGCAGATCTTTCTCCATGCTGTCTTAATATTCTGTTTCATGCTTCAGCTTACCTCCTTATTATAATTACAGTTCCATCCCTCCAGGTTCCATTGTTGTCAGTGTATCATCGCTTTCTCTAAAAATTCTCTAAGGTAATTTATATTTCAATATTTATTTTTCATATAAAATGTGGTATTATGTATAGAAATTTGATTATTTGTTCCTGCCCGTGATATGCTTACCTGGGCAGCCGATAGGGTGCAATGCCACCGTTTCCGAGTCTTGCGGAAGGAGTGGTAATCTTATGACTACATACGAAGAATTGCAAGTCATACTGACCTTTGGTCTTTTGATTGTAGCTATACTGAATCTGTACAATAAGAAATAGCACCCCCGCTCCAGCAAAAGTTAGGGTGCTATTCTTAGTTCTTTAAATCTCGCCGGAAACGGATAGGTGTTCGCTATCGTATCGGCTGCCTTGTTAAGCATATTATATGTCCATGTGATTGAAATGTCAAATAAGAAAATCAACTGTAAAAAATACTAGCGTGAATTTTTCGACTGCTTTACCGCAAGCGCAATTGAAACATCCGGCGCAGAACAGGGGATGAGGGTGGCCTGCAGCGCATGATAAATGTCTGATTTTCCGGGCCATACTGTCCCGATCACGCAGTTGTTTTCATCAAGCTGATGGAACCAGGAACCGTTTTTGTGGTCTGCTACCTTTTCATCCAGGTATTTCATAAACCGTTCGTAATCATCTGCATATTTCTTTTTGCCTGTTACATGATAAAGGACAGAGGATGTGTTGATAGCTTCCGCCAGAGTCCAGTGCATCCTGTCGTGAACCACAGGTTTTCCCTCCCAGTCTGTGGTATAGACGATTCCCGGAGCCCCGTCAGCGTTCCATGCATCTGCTACTGCGCGGTTATACAAATTTTCGGCAGCTTCAAGATATTTTGCTCTGCCCTGCGGATCCTCCTTGTATGTAGAAAGCGCCCACTGGGTAATCAGCCTCGACCATTCGATTCCATGTCCGGGAGTAGCGCCGTAAGGCTTAAACTGGTCATCCGGCTTTTCTCTGTTGCATTCCAGATCAGCGACCCAATCCTTTGTAAAATGCTCCGGGATTCTCCAGTTATTTCCGGAGGCCCATCCAATCACCCGGTCAATAATACGTCCTGCTCTTACCCGGTACTCTTCTTTTCCTGCGACATCCGCAACTGCCAAAAATGCCTCAACACTGTGCATATTGGCATTCAGTCCGCGGTAGTCATCCAAAACAGTAAACTCCGTATTCCAGGTATCACAGGAAAGTCCCTCCCGCTCATCCCAGAAGCGCAGATCATAAAGCTCCAGCGCATCCGAAAGCAGTTCCCCGGCTCCCGGGATATCCGCCAGAAGGCCCGATGTGGCTGCAAGGATTACGAAAGCGTGGGCATAGCACTGCTTATTTGGCAGAACCTGGCCCTCTGCAGTCAGTCCCGCATACCATCCGCCGTTTTTGTCATCATGGAGCTCACCCCGAAGTCCTTTGATGGCTGACGCAGCAAGCTCCCGGCTTCCTTCATGTCCAAGGAAGGTTCCGATACTGTATACATGTGCCATACGGCATGTGATCCATGCTTCCCGGCTTCGCTCTTTCCATGGTGTTCCGTCATCGCCCAAATAGTAGGAAGAACCTCCCGGAGACGGGAACTGGTGTCCAAAGGACAAAAGCCCTTCTGTCTGTTCCTTCAGGAATTGTCTGTTCTCCTCTGTGTCAATCTGATATTTTCTGCCCATATTTGATTACCTCCAAAATCATCTTCTCAGTATCGCTCTTCTCCGCAAAGTTTTCTTCATCGAAAACGCGTACACAAGCCTTAACACCTTTTTCGTCCATTAATTATAACAGGACTCCCGGCCATTGTACAGAGAAGATATCTCTCCGTTTGTGGTTGTGGTAATCAATCATTGACCTAATCAATTACTGGGATAGATCCACTGTGAATACTCCATCCTCCTTCACCGTCCCGGTATCCGGAATCACCTTGCCCTCGCTGTCCGTCTCAGGCTCATACGGCACAAACTTCAGATACTCGGTTTCGCTGTCAAGCCCGCAGAGCGCTTCAAACGTAATCCGCCTGTAATACGCCCCGTCAGACTCATATGGCTCACCGCTGCCCAAACCTCCGGTATACAGCGTATCGATTTCGTTTCCTGAGCTGTCTGTGATCTTATAAAATCCCCAGCAGCTTCCAGCAAGCTCCCTGCCGTTCTCACCATCAAAGCGATACAGCAGCGTAAGTTTTGTCTTCGACGGAGCAACGCTGATATCCTTTATCTCGACTGTTCCGCCCGCGATTTCACATTTCTGATCTGCAACCTTACGCGTCTGGGACATATTAGAGCCCTCTACCGTAAACGTGAATTCCTGAATTCCCGACGCGGTATACAGCCGCATCTTAACATCAAGCGTATCTGTCTGCTCAAGCTCAGGAAGAGCAATCGCTCCGACATAGACTCCCGTATCCTGATCGAGGTCAAAGCTCTCTACCATGCAATCCGCACCGTTTATTTCAGCGTGATCCTTTGACTGAAGCTCCCCATACGTGGAATCAGGTTTGACATCCCCTGCCACGGCACTGAAGATCAGCTTCGTCCCGTCAATATAATAATCCTGAACCTTCATCAGTGGCTCGTCCTCCATGTACGATACCTCTGATTCCGCCTCCGTCTGCGCAAGCTCAGGCTTCGTGATACCCCAGCGCTCCAGCAGTCCGCTGAAGGAAAAATCTCCCGCAGCCCCCACTGCGATCGCACCGCAGCCAATCACCAGAGTAGCAGCAACTGGCAGCAGAATCCGCTGCAACCGTCTGCCTCTGCGCCTTTTCGCAGATGCAGGCCTTTCTCCGGCGCGCTTTGGTTCTTCTGCAAACTCATGCTTTCTCTGTATTTCTTCCGCAGACTCATATCCTTTCTGCAATTTCCCTGCGGATATGCAGCTTTCTCCATCACACTGTGATGCCACAGCCTGTTCCACAACTTTTCTGAAATGTTCCGGTGTATCCGGACAGCTTTCCTGCAAATATCTGGCAAAATCCCTTTCTCTTAATTCCATGATAATTCCTCCTCCTGCTCCAGCGTCTTACGCAGACTGTTCCTGCCTCTGTGAAGGCGGCTCTTGACAGTTCCCTCGGTCGTCTGCATCATCCCGGCGATCTCCGCCACCGAAAAGCCTTCGATATAATGCAGTACGATCGTCAGTCTGTACTTCACATCAAGCTCTTCCAGCGCCTGATACAGATCCGAATAATTTCTGTCTTCACAGACTTCCCGCGTCTCCACTTCCTCGAAAGCAATCGTCCGCTTCCCGCTTCGCAGTATTTTATAGCACTCATGGATCAGAATGCGCGTCAGCCACGTCTTTGCGTACTCGTCACGCCTCAGAGTGTGCAGGTTTGCAAACGCCTGCGCGATCGCTTCCTGCACCGCATCCTCGCAGTCCACATCCTGCCTGAGTATCCCCTTGGCAACCCGGTACAGGCTGTCAGTTGAAGCCAGCACCAGACCGGCAAATTGTTCTCTGTTCATACCAAAAGCTCCTTTCAAAGCAGTGAATCAAAGGAGGCCTCACTTATCATTTTCTTCCTGCTTTACCTATTAGAGTGTTTGACTCTGCAAAAGGTTGCATTATCACCCAATCGGTAAAATCATAAATTATACTTATGGAATTTCCTTACTGCTGTCTCTTATACACATCTGACGCTGCCG
>CAMTFT010000003.1 GCA_947071365.1 uncultured bacterium
GATGTAGCTCCGTCTCGTGGGCTCGGAGATGTGTATAAGAGACAGCCTATATTATCTGAATTTGTAGTTCCTGTCAATTCCGGCACAATGCAAATCTTCAATATATTCAACCGTTATCGCCGCGCCGGATCTCCTCCATCAGCAACTGCTTGACACAAAAAGCCCCCTGTCCATGATATTCTCACCGTACAGGGGGCTCACTTCATTGCATGAAATTTTCACACCATTATACTTCGATCAGCTCATACTCCTTCGAACCGATCCCCAGCTTCACCGCCGCTTCCACCGTATGAAGCCCATTTTTCGACTCAATACGCTCTACGAGGTGGTCTCTGCCCGGGTCATCTGACGAGTAAACAAGGTCAAGACACGCCTGGTCAACTGCGACAGGATCAAGGGACACAAGAATTCCGATGTCCTTCATACACGGATCCTCAGCTACTGCGCAGCAGTCACAGTCTACGGACATATTTGCCATAACATTTACGTACACCGCATTCCCTTTGAAATATTTCACGACTGAGGAAGCCGCATCTGCCATCGATTCCAGGAAGGAATCATGATCCGATGTCCAGAATGCATCAATATCCCCTACTCCGTGAATGTATTTTTTGCCGTAGCTGGAAGCCACACCGATAGAAAGCTGTTTCAGCGCTCCGCCGTAGCCTCCCATGGGATGTCCCTTGAAATGTGAAAGCACCAGCATGGAATCATAGTTGCTGACATGGCTTCCCACATAGTTCTTCTTGATTTTCAATCCGTTCGGAATCTCCAGCTCCAGATCCGGCTCATCCGCATCCAGGATATCCACCGGGAACAACTGTGAAAATCCGTGCTTCTCCATCGTCTCCAGATGTTTTTCCGTTGTATTTCTTGAGCCCTCATACGCCGTATTGCACTCTGCCACCGTGCCTTTCACATAATCCACCATCGGCTTCCAGAATTCACCCCGGAGGAAATTCTGGTTCCCCTCTTCCCCGGAATGTACCTTGACAGCAACCTTACCCGGCAGCGCTTTCCCGGTCATCTTGTAAAGCTCCAGCACTTTCTCCGGCGTAATCTCTCTTGAAAAATAGACCTTTGATTTCATACCGATATCCCTCCCGTTGTCATTATTCAGTAAATCATTCATAAATCATAGCCTTGTTGCAAATGCCGCATATGTTCATAAATATATTGCCATTATATCGTTAAATCTGCTCAAAATCAATATTTCAAAAAATCCAAATACACTTTTCCGATCCTCTTTTCCAGCAGCAGCATACAGATCGCACTTCTTTTCACTAGCACCATCGCTGCATACGGATATCACACCATCATGTCAGCTTTGTTTCGCACTTCGCAGAGCAGGCGAATCCGGTGAACATTTCCGCAGGGAACATAGCTCCCGACGGTACTTAGCGAGCGTATTTTGCTCGCTTATGTACCGCTTCGTGGAGCTTCTAAGCGCAAGCGGTTCCCGAAGGAAATGTTCACCGGATCCGCCGTCCGCGAACAAAACCAAATTATACATCGAGAGATTCCGTCATATCCCTCTCCCTGTTAAAGATATCGTAAATACACGGCACAACAAACAGCGTCAGCAACGTTCCATACACAAGACCTCCCACGGTAACGATCGCCATGGGCTGCACCATATCAGCTCCCATTCCCATACCGATAGACAGCGGCAAAAGTCCAAGTATCGTGGTAAGGGCCGTCATAAGGATCGGGCGCAGTCGCGTCTTGCCTGCTTCCACGATGGCTGACTTTTTGTCCATGCCTTCCCGTCGAAGCTGGTTAATATAATCAACCAGCACGATACCATTGTTAACGATGATACCGGACAGCATGACGAAGCCGATCATTGCAATGACGCTGACTGGGTTATCCGTCAAATACAGCCCGAACAGGCCGCCCGTGAAAGCCAGAGGGATCGTGAACATGATGATAAACGGCGAAAGCAGGGACTGGAACTGTATTACCATGATCAGGTACATGAAAATAACCGCCAGCGCCAGCATTTTTATAACCTCTCCCATGGCTTCATTGATCGTCTCGTCCTCTCCTGCCATTTCGATGCTGTATCCCTCCGGCACTTCATAATCAGCCAGAGCTTTTTCCACATCAGCAGATACAAGTCCGATGTTGTGCTCGTCATCGATCTGGGCCGTCACCGTAACGTATCTGTTCTGGGACTGACGCTGGATAGAGGAAAATCCTTCCGTATCCTGGAAATCCACCAGTTTGCCAAGGGGCACCTCCACATCCTTATTTTCTTCATCCTTTCCTGTGATCGTCAGTTTCTTGATCTTATCTCTCGTCAGTGTTTCGTCCGTATCGCTCACCACAATGACAGAATAATCCCTGGACAGCGTCGAAAGCGTAGTGGCGCTGGAAGCCTCCGCCAGCTTCGACTGCAGCATCTGGAACACCTGTGCCGTGGTAAGCTGGTAGCTCATGGCTGCATTTTTGTCAACGACGAGACGCAGCTCCAGTGTCTTTTCCTCTATTCCATCCGAAACCTCTGTTGTGCCCTCCACCGTCTTCACGATGTCCGCCACTTCTCCTGCCATGCGCTTCAGTTCATCCAGCTCACGTCCCCGTATCTGAACGGAAATGCCGCTGCCTCCCAGCGCCGACATATCCATGGTAGAGGTCTCCACACTCACTTCGCAGTCCAGATCCTTCGTCCGATCCATGATCTCCCTGGCAAGTTGTTTATTCGTAATCGTCTTTTTTTCATCTAGGAGCACATACATGGATACGCGTTCCGTATCACCGCTTCCACTGCCCATGATGCTCATGGAACCGGAACCGTTCATTGCCCCCACATCTGTTACATCCTGAATCTCAAGAATCTGCTCTATCACTGCATCAGAGAGCTTTGCCGTCTCCTGCAACGTACTGCCCTCCGGAGCCTGAACCGTCACAGATACCTGGGTGCTATCCATCTCCGGCATAAAAGCTGTTCCTTTGGAGATAGCCAGATACCCTGAATATCCCAAAAGGGCCAGAGCCAGCAGCAGAACGAGAAACTTCACCCTCAAAGATCCTTTGAGCAGCGCCCCGTATACGTTTTGGACAAGATTCATAAAACGCGATTTCTTTTCCGTTGTTTTTCTCAGAAGTCCTGCACCCATCATGGGAACCACCGTCAGCGCCACCGCAAGGCTCGCCAGCAGTGAATATGCAATCGTCAGTCCCATATCCACAAAGAGCTGCCTCGTAATCCCCTCCGTAAACACGATGGGAAGAAATACGCAGATCGTAGTCATTGTGGAAGCGGCAATAGACCCTGCCACCTGATTTGCGCCCTGCACAGCCGCCTTCTTTACCGGCAGTCCAAGGCTGCGCAGCCGGTATATGTTTTCAATAACAACAATCGAGTTATCGACCAGCATACCCACGCCAAGCGCGAGGCCGGACAGCGAAATAATATTCAGGCTGATATTGCTGAAATACATCAGCACCAGCGCAGTCACGATACTGATAGGGATCGAACACGCAATGACCAGCGTTGGCCGGAAGCTCTTCATAAAGATCAGGAGGATCACGATTGCCAGCACCGCACCGGAAAGGATGTTGTCCAGCACAGAATCTACTACAAGGTCAATATAAATTCCCTGATCCATCAATTTTACAATGTGAATGTTTTCGTCCGATTCCTCAAGCTGATCAAACCGCTTCTTGATGCGGTCCGAGACCTCGCCTGTGGAATAGCCGGACTGCTTCTGCATACTGAATACGACGCCGGGATTGCCATTCACACTGGCGTAAAGCGTATCACTGTTATCTATGATCGTCACATCCGCCACATCAGAAAGCAGGATCGGCTCCACATCTTCCATATGGAGATCCAGCAGCATCAGATCCTCAAGGCCTTCCGTATCCACCAGCTTGTTACCGATACGGACGAGATAGTCTGTACCGTCCTCCGTCACATATCCCGCCGGCATACTGAAATTTTGCGCCGCCAGAATCCCTTTCACCATGTCTGCCGTAATGATCTCGGTCACATCCGCCTGCTTATACGCGCTGTCCTTCTGATCCTTTATCTGCTCCAGCGCCGCATCAAGCTGTTTCTGTCCGGCGCTCAACTCCGCCTTGCCTGCTGCCATCTCAATCGTAGCGGAGATCTTCGCACTGTTCAACTGGCCGACCGCTTCTGACACTGTGCTCTGCCCGGACGCAATTTTCGTCTTTGCTGCTTCCAGTTGTTTTTTTGCGGACTGAAGCTGCTTCCGCCCGGAGCTTATCTGTATCTTTCCCTCTTCAATGGCAGTTTTGCCTTGTTCTATTGATGCCATCTGCTCCGGCATTGCATCAATATTCTTTTGCATCTCTGAAATGCCATCCGCCACCTGAGTCTTTCTGGTGATCAGCTCAGCCTTCACACTGTCCATGCTGGCCACCGTCGTATAATAATCCCCGGAGGTATCTACTCCAATAGAGGCAAGAGCCGCCAGAGCGTCATTTTTTGTCTTTTCATACGCTTCTTTTTCCGCTTTTTTCGCCTGAAGCTGGCTCTGCAGGGATACCAGGTCTGAAGACTGTATCAATTGCTCCAGCTCATCCTTCGACACGCCGGCATCCTGAATGATCTCATCGATATCAAGGACAAAATCATCGCTGCCGGATATCTGAGAGCCGGATGTTCCCTGACCGCTTCCCGACGGGACAGCACTTTCGTCCAGTATCTCATCCTGCACGTCTGCTTCCTCCACAGTCAGTTCTTCCTGGGATGTCCCCGTCTTCACCGGATCATTTTCCTGGAGTACTGCCGTATTATCCGTACGAATTTTCTCTGTGGACTCCACCAGGTCTGCCGCCGCATTCTCTGCCTGAACCTCTTCCGATGTCTTCGCCTGGCCTGATGTGTTCTCCGTCTGAATCCTTTCCGGTGATTTCGCCTGGCCCGCCGTATTTTCCGTCTGCGCCCCGCCCGGTGCCTCCGTCTGCGTCCCTTGCGGTGTCTCGGTCTGTGCTCCCCCCGGCGCCTCCGTCTGCGATCCTTGCGGCGCCTCCGTCTGCGCCCCGCCCTCAAGCGCTGCTATCTGCGCTTCCAGCGCCTGGATCTCTGAATCCAGTCGGCTGATCTGGGCCTCCAGCAGGGCAAGCTGGGCCGGAGCCGCCTCAAGCTGCCCAATCCCCGTCTCTATCTGTACTTTCTGTGCTGCCAGCGCTTCCTTCTGGGCCGGGAGCTGTTTCAGTGCCGCTTCTCCCGCCAGCAGCTCTTTTTCCTTTTCCAGCAGCTCACTTTCAGAGGTATCAAGGGCCTGAAGACCTGACTCCACCTCCGCAAGCTTCTGGTCGATCTGCACCTGTCCCGTGATCATCTGGGACGTACCGGAATTCAACTGGCTCTCCGCCTGAGATGTCTGGTTCACCAACTCTCCCTGGCCGCTCTCCAGCTTTTCCTTCCCTTCATCCAGCTCCTTCTGAGCATCCCTGATCTCCTGCTCGGCCTCCTCGAACTTTTTGTCGAGGGCTGCAACGATCTTCTCATTCACTGCGTCCAGCTTATCCTGCCGCAGCATCACCTGTACCTGCTCCTCGATCGTGCCGCTGGTGCTGACAGAAGCCACGCCTTCGATCCCCTCCAACTCCGGCAGGACTTCATTTTCCACGAGAGTCGTCAGCTCACTCTGCGTCATATCCCCTGCTTCCATAGCCGCTACCATGACGGGGAGCATATCGGGATTCAGTTTCATAATAATGGGACTGCCAATGGAATCATCCCAGTAGCCTTCTATCTGATCCAGACTTTCCCTCATTTCAATCGTCACCGCGTCCATGTTCGCATTCTGGGAAAACTGCAAAATCACAGTGGAAACATTCTCGCTGGAAACGGAATTGATCTCCTCGATATTGCTGATGGTAGCCATTGACTGCTCCACTGGTCGTGTGACGATGGACTCCACCTCCTCGGGGCTGGCCCCGGGATATACCGTATACACGACTGCGTACGGCAGCGTCATATCCGGCAGCAGATCCGTCTGCATACTTGTAAAGGACACATAGCCCAGGATGAGAACTAAAACGATCCCCACAACGACTGTATAGGGGCGCTTGACACTGTAACGTGGTAACATGAGAATCCTCCCGCTCAATTATTATTCTCTTATAATAAACTTCTCACATTCAAAGTCAAGAACCTCAAAACAATTTATAAATATTTCACAATCTGCTGATATTTTTTGAACACAGCCTCATAACACTACGCTCTGTAAATACTACATTTTTTCAGATGCGCCCTGTAAGTAACCGTAAACAGCACCGCCGCCAGAATCGCCGCCAGATAATCCGTCACCGGCTGGCTCGCGGCAAGCATCCTCGGTGAATCAAACACATTCCGAAACAGAAACAGAATCGGCAGATAGATAACCCCCTGTCTGCTGACGGACAGGATCAGAGAAGGCACCGCCGCTCCCGTCGCCTGTATCGCATTCATGAACACGAACAGGATTCCCATCACCGGGCCGGAATAAATATAAGTCCGGGCAAACATAATGCCGTAATCATACGCATCTGGGTTGTCGAGGAAAGCTTTCACAAGACCTCCCGCTCCAAAATAGCAGATAGCCGTCATAACCATGCTGAGGCCGAACGCCAACGCCAGCGAAAACTTCAGCACATCCACATACCGTTTCCTGTTTCCTGCTCCGTAGCAGTATCCCAGAAGCGGCTGGATTCCACTTCCGAGCCCGACAAGAAGCATGACCACGATCATATTCACCTTCATGGCAACACCGAGACCAGCCACCGCCATATCCCCATAATTTACCATCATATTATTAATGATGATATTTGACGTGCTGAGCAGAATGCTGTTCAGGGATGCCGGAACACCGATTGCCATTACGCCCTTCGCGATGCCGTTCCCCGCCCGGTAATCCTTCGGATTGACAGACAGCATGGACTTTCTGGAAACAAGGTGTCTGATATAAAAGCCTGCCGAAAAGATATTTCCAAGAACCGTGGCGATAGCCGCACCTGCAACGTTCCAGCCAAAGCCAAGGATCATCAACGGATCCAGGACAATGTTCATCAGATTGCCGATGATCATTCCCATCATGGCCGTTTTGGCGTTTCCCTCTGCACGGATGATGTTGCTGAAGGAATTGCTGACGATCAAAAAGGGAATTCCTGCTGCTACGATATTCAGATACTGCGCAGCATATTCCATCGTCTCACTGCTGGCTCCGATGGCACGGCAGATGGGCTGTACGAAGATCCATATGCATACCATCGCGATAATTCCAATCGTGAAGCCGCTCCAGAAGCAGAACGACGAGGTTTTCTTCGCGCTCTCCTCCTTTCCTTCTCCCAGCATCCTCGATATCAGAGACGTTCCTCCGATGCCGAACAGCATTCCCACCGCCATAAACAGCAGGAACACCGGCGTAGCCACCGAGACGGCCGCCACCATATACGCATCCTTTGTCTGGCCGATAAAAAAGGTATCCGCCAGATTATATACCAGTACCATGATCATACTCACAATAGAGGGAATGACATTGCTGATAACAGCCTTCGGTACGGCAGCATTTTCAAAAATATCTGTTGTCTTATCTCTCATCTTTTACTCCTCCTTCGTCAAAATTCCTCTGACAATATTTCCATAGATCCTGCGCAGACAATCATCCAGCATCCGCCGCTCTTCCTGCGTGATCCCGTCAAACATTACACCTTCCACCCATTCCATGCCCTTTTTTTCGTCCTTAACGATTGCCCTGCCCTTTTCTGTCAGGAAAATGGGCTTCCGTTTTTCACCCTCAGCCGGCTCCTCCCGGTAAATCAGCTCCTTTTGCCCCAGAACATTCAGAACGTGGATTACACTCGTATGCTTCACGCCAAAAAAGTCCGCGAGCCCTGACAGCGTATTATCCCGCGTTTCGTGGGATGCCAGATAAATCAGCGTATCCATCTGCGGAGCCGTCAGAGCGTACTTCTTAAGGGCTCTGTTTCGTCCCCGCTCCAACGCGACATTTATCTTTTTTATATAAAGTCCTGTTTCATTCATCACTGTCACCTCCTTTATGTAGCAAGCTACATCGTATAGCAAAATTCAGGGAATGTCAAGTATCTCTTAAGAGATGACATTCCCTGAACACTTTTTTATTTTAACTTTTCATAATCCCGTAATGCACGAACAGCCTCTCCCGACAGCGGCAGCAAAGCTATCATATTGAAGATCGTCATCAGTCCGATGCCGACATCCCCCATATCCCAAACAAACGTATACGCAGCCAGTCCGCCGATGAACAGCATCACCAGCGCCACCAGCTTGTAAACCGTCTGCGACAGCCAGTTGTCTCCGAAAAGATACGATACATTCGATCTGGCATAAAACAGGATCCCGATAAATGTTGAGAAGCTGAACAGCAGAAGGATCAATGCAATAAAAACAACTCCGAAGCCGCCGAAATGGAAATCCATGGCCTCCTGCAAAAGATCCATGCCCACCAGCCCATCGATCCGCTCTGACGGCGCCAGAAGCATGATCATGGCAGAACAGCTACAGATCACAATCGTATCCACGAATACGCCGAAAGCCTGCAAAAGCCCTGCCTTGGCCGGATGATTGACATCCGCCGCAGCAGCCGCGCACGGCGCTGAACCGGAACCTGCCTCGTTGGAAAACAGCCCCCTCTTAACTCCGTTCATCAACACAGCTCCAAAGCCGCCCGCCGCAATCTGTCTGAAGCCGAAAGCCTCCGCAAAGATCCGCTGGAACACCGCTGGCAGCGCCCCTGCATTTTTCACGATAATAAATAAAGTCATGAGAAGATAACATCCCGCCATGATCGGCACGATCACATCCAACACCTTCACCGTGGCATTCTTTCGCAGCACGATAACTGCTGCCACCGCCACCAGTGCGATCGTAGTATAAAGCGGCGGAATGTGGAACGCATTATCCATGGCCGAAGTCACGGAATTGCTGATGACCTGGCTGATACCGCACCAGCAGATCAGGCCAGAAACGGCAAACAGTACGGCAATCACGCTGTATCTGCGCTGCCCGCCCGCATCCTTTTTCCTTCTCATCATAAAGGAATGGATATAATATGCAGGGCCGCCGCGATAACCGCCGTACAGCGGATCCTTCTGCTTATAGATCTGCGCCAGCGTCGCTTCCGCAAACGCTGTGGACGAACCAAGCAGCGCCATGAGCCACATCCAGAACACGGCGCCGGCACCGCCTGCGGAGATCGCGGCCACAACACCCACCAGATTTCCCATACCGACCCGGGTCGCCGTAGAGACGATCAAAGCCTGCAATCCTGAAATGCTGTTCTTCTCCGTAGCCTTCCGTTTTTCCACCGCAATGCGCAGCATGTCCGGGAACAGACGCACCAGCACGAACTTCGTCCGGATCGTAAAATAGATCCCCACCGGGACAAGGATCAGCACCAGCAGAGAAAGCCCGGCCGTTCCGCCGCCCGGCATCGGAATCGACACCAGATCCCCCCACATAAAATCATACAATACACGAATAATCTCCATAGTTTTCACCTCACTGCTTCCAGTATAAGTGAAAAAGAGAAATTTGTAAAATTGATAAGAGGGATGAATGCCATCGAAAATATGAATGGCAATTAAATATCGCCCTGCTGCGCATCGGCTTGTTCATCCAGCTGACATTGCATCTGAACTGTCATTTTTACACCGTGCCCCGCGACAGACGCTGCGCCGTCGGTGTCGCCGCCAGCCCGCCCCGGGCAGTCTCCTTCAGATCCGGGTGCATCTGGCAGCCCACGCTGTGCATCGCCGCCACCACCTCGTCAAAGGGGATCAGACTTTTGATACCTGAGAGCGCCAGGTCACAGGATAAGACCGCATTGGCCGCTCCTATGGCATTTCGCTTCACGCAGGGACATTCCACCAGGCCACCCACCGGGTCACAGACGAGTCCCATGACATTTTTCAGTGCTATAGCCGCCGCGTCGAGACAGACTTCCACTTCTGCCCCACAAAGCTCTGCCAGCGCTCCCGCCGCCATAGCTGCCGCGCTTCCAGTCTCTGCCTGGCATCCGCCCATCGCCCCGGCAATGCTGGCATTTTTCGCGATCACACACCCGATTGCCCCGGCAGTAAACAGGCCACGGCAGATCGTCTCATCGTCAAAGCCCCGTTTTTCCCCACAGATGATCAGCACCGCCGGGAGGATACCGCTGGCCCCGGCAGTTGGAGCCGCCACGATCTTTCCCATCGATGCATTGTATTCCACTACAGCCATCGACGCTGCGATCACGGAAGCCATATGTCCGCCCATATTGCTTTCTCCGGCAAAGGCCATCAGCTTTATGGCGTCTCCGCCCACAAATGTCCCGTGATGCAATTCCTCTTTATTCAGCCCTTCCCGGATAGAGTCCCGCATCACCCGCAGGTTGCTTCCCATTTCACTCAGGATATCCTCCCGCGTCCGGCCGCTTTTCTCCATTTCATTTCGCAGCATGATCTCGCTGATGGGAATATTCTCACGATGGCTGATGGCACAGAGCTCTGTCCCATGGTCAAATTCATAACTCACAGTATACACACCTCCATAATGTCCTCCGACGACTCCCGGATGTGCTTCACGGTATCGCCATCCACCTCACTGTCTGTCTCGATGATCATACACGCGCTCTGCCATCTGGAATCCCGGAACACACGCATAAACGCAATATTGATCTCCTTCGCGGCAAAAACCGATGTCACCCTGCTGATCACCCCCGGCCTGTCCCAGTGAAAGATCAGCACAGTCGGATAATCACACCCAAAAGACACCTCCATGCCGTTGATCTCCTGTATTTCAATGCTTCCGCCGCCCACAGAAGCGCCAAGCATATCGATCCTCCGCCCCGCTTCGTCTTCCATCATGATGCGGGCCGTGTTCGGATGCTTCATCTCCTGAGCGGAAAATTCCACTGTAATATCCTTTTTCTGCTCCTTTGCCAGCTCCAGAGCGCAGCGTAGCCTGCTGTCGTCCGGTTCAAAGCCAAGCAGTCCCGCAACAATCGCCCTGTCCGTACCGTGACCCTTTCCCGTATCGGCAAAAGAGCCGTACAGTGTGACCCGGGCCGTTTTTATCCTTCCGTTTGCCAGCCGATACGCCACCTTGCCGAGCTTTGCCGCCCCCGCCGTATGAGAGCTTGAGGGGCCTATCATCTGGGGCCCGATCAAATCAAACAGACCGTATTCCTTCATTCGTATTCCTCCACAAATATCATATAGTATAAATTGCGATACTGTTATTATAAACTGTTTTCAAAATAAAAAACAGAATAAAAGTGTACTTCTTATCTCCTTACGAATTTACCAGGGAAAACAGACGTACACTTTTGCTGCGATTTATTTCTCCGTCACCGAGGATGAACGCCGGTAAATAAAATAAGCTACGACTGCCGCCACAAGCTCCGTCACCCAAAATGCATGCCACACTCCCGCAGCGCCGAATATCCGGCTGAGAAGATAGGCCGCCGGGATAATGACAACCGTATACCGGATCAGTGAAATGACAAGGGACGGCCCGCCTTTACCAAGGCCCTCTAAAGCTCCCGAAGAGATAACTGAGACAGATGACACCACAAAACCAAGGCTGATGATCTGAAGCGCCGCCGCACCGATACGAATCGTCTCATCGTTTGTCGTAAACAGCCCGATCAGCCGGTCCGGAATCATCCAGCAAAGAGCTGTTCCCACCACCATAATAGAAGCCGTCAGAAACAGCGCCGTCGTATAAAGCGATTTCACCCTTTTATACTCCCTTGCCCCATAATTGTACCCGATCAGTGGCCGGAGCCCCTGGACGATTCCGTTTGCCGTCAGATAAATAAACGTCTGAAGCTTGTAATAAACGCCAAGAACGACAACGTACGCCTGGGAATAGGAAGCCAGTATACCATTCAGCGCAGATACCAGCAGCGATGACAGCGCCAGATTCAGCGTGGCGGGAATTCCCACCGAATACAGCCTCGCCGCAATGCTTTTTTCCGGCAGGCAATAGCTTCTCTTCACCTTCACCGGAATCGGCCTTACAATGTAGATCACAATATAGATCAGCAAACTTATCGTCTGTCCGATGCCGGTAGCCAGCGCAGCCCCTTCGATCCCCATTTTCGGGAAAAAGCCAACTCCAAAGATCAGAAGCGGATCCAGAATGATATTGCAGATACAGCCGCACAGCATACTCATCATGGTCGTCGTCATTTTTCCCACGGCCTGAAATATCTTCTCACCGCTCATCCCCAGCGCAATAATAACCGCAAATCCAAAAACGATGCGGGAATACCGCAGCCCCAGATCGAGAACGTTCACATCCGCAGTAAACATCCTCAGAAAAGACGGCATTATCGCGATACAGATGACAGACAGCAGCGCTCCGTGAACGGCACTCAGAAACGTCCCCTGGCTCGCCGCCCTGCTCGCCCTCGTATTTTCCCCTGCTCCTAAAAAGAAGGAAATAACCGCGTTCATTCCGATGGAAAACCCGATCGTGACCGCATTGATAAAATTCTGGATCGGATACACCAGCGAAAGCGCCGTCATGGCATCCTCACTGATCTTCGCTACAAAAAAGCTGTCAACAATATTGTACAGTGAATTGACCATCATCGACAGCACCATCGGCAGCGACATGGACAGCAGCAGCGGCAGCACCGGCCTGTCCTTCATAAATGTCTGATTCATCTTTATCACTCCTCATTTTCTTCTGATGCAACGAAACAAAAAAGGCCACACAATCATCATTTGGATAATTGTGTGGCGAAAAGTAATCTCTGCAGAACATTACGAAAAATCCACAGCCGTCTGTAAGAAGACGGTTTTATTGCCATAATCATATACGGTGTCCCGCCGTTTGTCAACCTTTTCTGTCCGGCACCAGGAAGGATATCAAAATTGCCCCTGTTTTGTTCTGCTTTATTCTGTTTTATTCCATTTTGCTCTGCTTTGTTCTTCTTTATTCTGCTTTTGTCCTGCTCTATGCCACCGCGAATTTGTTCAGCACCCGTTCAATAGACTGGTCTTCCTTCGCATACTTTACTGTCAATATCTTCGTCAGATCCATGCTCATCACACCTAGAATGGACTTCGCATCGATCGTCATCCTGTTATAAAATACATCTACATCATACTGGCACTTCTCGGCTGCCCTCACAAATTCAGTCACGTCATTTACTGCGTTCAGTCGGATTTTTTTCTCCAACATATAAACCCCTCCCTAAGGCTTAAAACTGTTCTGATAAAATAAGTGAACTACCCAAAATCCGGTGCAATACAACTGCCCTCCCTGAATAGTTTTCCATATTATGTCATACAAGATTTTTCCCGTCAAGGAGCGATTTTATACATTTTCTTTTGCATATGGCTCATATTTTCGTGCTTTTTTCAACAAAAAATCAGACGTTTGTGCACATGTTCTTTTTGGGGTGGCCCTCACAAGAAGACATCCGCCTTTCTGACGAAATCATATTCAGCATTTTCCGGTGGTTGCTTTCCCGCCTTTTTGAAACTTCGCCTCTTTTCATCACTTGCTTTCGCTTCTTTTCGCCACTCACTTTTGGCTCTTTTCATCACTTGCTTTCCTGCCCCTCCGTCATCCATCTGCGGAACTTCAGCGGCCAGAACTGCTGCTGCAGTCTCTGGTTCTTCCGAGACTCAATCGCAATGCTGCGGCAAAAACCGCGCCAAAGCTTCTGCATCTCTTCCTCCCGATCCGTGATCCTGTCCTTCGCCAGCGCATCCGGCTCCATATCTCTCAGGATAAACCACGGCCTTGCTTTGCCGTGAATCAGACAGTCGTTATGCCCGTTGTCGTATATCATGAAATCCTCGTTCGGAAAGCGGTCAGCGAAATGCTCCCCGATCAGAGGAAGCACCTGATTCTCTGCCTGTATCTCCGAAAACAGTACTCCGTTTTCCAGTTCCCGGAAACGGACAAACTGATAGTACCGGTGCGCTTCATGCCCCACAGTCCGTGACAGCTCAAAGACACGGCAGACATCCTTATTCTGCAAATTCCATATCACGTTCTGAGCCTCACGCCGCGTAACGCTCCCGGACATCCCCCGCACTACGACTCGGTAAATACAGTCGGCCTTCTCCGGGCTGGCGGACAGTGCCGCCTGATAGATCGTCCTGTACGCATCCTCCCCCATCTTGTCCCGGATAGAGCGCGCCACTTTGGCGGCCTTTTCCGCATCCGTCTCCACCTCCCGGTATTCGGCGAACAGCTCCAGATTCATCTTCGCCTTAATGCGCAGCCCTACACCGGAATGCCCGATGCGGCTGTCCCACGCGTCATACACGCCGGTAAAAATCCCGTCTACACTGTCCTCACACTGAAAAAGTACCATTCTTCTCCCCCTCATTCCTATCGCTGCCTGATTTTCCCACTGCCCGGCAGCGCATTATATGTCCACCTGCTTTTCTTCATTGCCGGGCGGCATATCACACACCTACCTGTTTTCTTCATTACCCGGCGGCATATCCACACTCGCCTGCGATCCTCACTGCCCGGCAGCGCATCATACGCCCGCCTGCAGCAGACCCTGCGGCACCGCCCCAAATACTTTGTCGTCATCAAACAGCGAAAGCTGCCGGTACGTCGTCGTCTCCACCGGTGTCCTGCTCTGGCCGTACATCAGGTTCCGCAGGATAAAATCCTCATCTATCTTCAGCGGATACATCTGCCGTCCGCCGCAGGTAATAAAATAAACTGCCCGCTTCAAGACGACCCCGGCTTTTTTCAGATCCGGGAAGTCAAGACCTCCCATACGCCTGGCCCGCACGATTCTCTGTGCGGACTTCGGCCCGATACCGGGCACCCGAAGAAGGGTATAATAGTCCGCCCGGTTTATCTCCACGGGAAATTGCTCCAGATGCGACAGCGCCCAGTCGCATTTGGGATCGAGAAATACATTGAAATTCGGATGCTTCTCACTTAACAGCTCCTGCGCTCCAAAACCGTAAAAACGGAGCAGCCAATCCGCCTGATAAAGGCGGTGCTCCCGCAAAAGCGGCGGGCCGCCCGGCAACGACGGCAGCATCGCATCCTGATTTACCTGCACGAACGCCGAGTAAAATACCCTCTTCAGCTCAAACTTCTGGTACAATGACTCCGCCACAGACAGGATCTGATAATCGTTCTCCGGCGTCGCACCGATGATCATCTGTGTACTCTGCCCCGCAGGAACGAACTGCGGCGCATTCCGGAAGACCGTCAGCTCATTCTTATTGGCCTGCCTCGCAAGCTGCACCTGCCGCATTGGGGCAAGTATCCGCTTCCTCGTCTTGTGCGGCGCCAGCCTGCGCAAACTCTCCGCTGTGGGAAGCTCCAGATTTACACTCATACGGTCTGCCAGAAATCCCGTCTTCTCAATCAGCTCCTGCGGTGCGCCGGGAATCGCCTTCACATGGATATAACCCTCAAAATGGCATTCGTTCCGAAGCTTGTACAACGTCTGATACAGTAACTCCATGGTGTAAGCAGGATTCTTCAAAATCCCGGAGCTTAGGAACAATCCTTCTATATAATTGCGCCGGTAAAACTCCATGGTGAGCCTGCAAACCTCGTCCGGCGTGAAGGAAGCCCGCTCCACATCATTCGATGAGCGGTTGATACAGTATTTGCAGTCAAACACACACTCATTCGTGAACAGAATCTTTAGCAGGGCTATGCATCTGCCGTCCGCTGAAAAGCTGTGGCAGATACCTGCTGCCGTGCAGTTTCCCATCCCCTTGCCGCTGCCCTTCCGGTCTACGCCGCTGGAGGTGCAGGCGACATCATACTTCGCCGCGTCTGTCAGAATATTCAGCTTTTGATACAGATCCATATCCCTGGCGATTTTCATGGCCGCCCTCCTTCCAGGCCCCCGGATCGTCTCACGTATCTGTCAATTTAACAAAACTATCCGGATCCATTTATAATATCCCGCTGCTCAATCACTATTCGAACTTATGTTCTCGAACGTTTGTTCTATCATTATAGCACGTTTTCTGAGAATTGCAAGCCCTGTTTTCAAAGAAAAAGAATGCGCAAAGCGTATTCGCCGCGCGCGAGCGGTGCTGCTTGCAGCAAATTTCCTCTCCGCGAGCTGCGCATCCTCGTAGAGCGTTTTGTGTCATAGGAGACGAAATTTCCTATGACACAAAAAATGAGGTGCAAACTATCCGGTTCCTCAGGCCAGATTTATTTCGCACCTCTCTTTTCAATTAAAGTTCTGCTACAAGCAGCGCAGACTCCGCTCCGCCCGGAACTCCTACAAAACCGCATATTACAACAGGCATCTTGCCATATCCTGCGCTTCCCTGTCCGCGGGCTTTGCTTCCGTATACTTCAGAAGCCGCAGATCAAACCGTTTCACCCATTGCTCCCAATTTTCGGAAGTCACCGCCTTATACTCCAGATCCCGTTCCTTCTGTATTTTACCAGCCGGATTCATTTCGTTGCAAAGGAGCAGCGTTTCCAGACATTTCCTTGCCGGATGTGTCAGATACAAATACTGTTCTCCATCAGAAAACTCTGCCAGCCACTTTTCCACATTTCCCAGATATTGTTCCTCCGACTTTGCCCAGCGCGGAAAAACGTCCTGTGGAAACCGGTAATAGCCGCTCACATCCAGAAGGCCCTTTTTCCGGATCCATGCGCCTAGTGCTTCATCAAGACCCGACACTGCACACTCCGGCATCATATGACTGTCTGCATATTCTACATTCAGCCCGAGCCGCACGAGTCTGTCAAGCTGTGCATCGTATTCCCTCAGAATACCCTCGATATCCGGGTCAGCTTTTGCCAGTTCCTCCGTCGTCTGATAAAAAAAACCTTTTTCATCGGTAATTCCGGCTCTGCACGCCCCATCTGAGAGCGCACCCCAGCGAATTCCTTCCCACTCTGAATTCAGAGTCAGATGTACTCCAATACAGATATGCGAAAATCTCTTCAGTGCTTCCGCCCCTTCTTCTATGTACGGCGCCGGTGCCATACAGGATACGTTTCTCGTCACACAGCCTGTGCGTACCGCTTCCAGAATCGCATAATTAGCCGCCTGCGCCGAACCAAAATCATCCGATCTACTTATCAAATCTATTGCCATAGCTTTTATTTCCTTCCCGAATTATTCCAGACTGTTTCTGTCAGATCAGGCAAAATATCAGACTAGAGGCACCGTATGTTCGGATTCCTCCGGTCTGGCCGCACGAACAGCAA
>CAMTFT010000004.1 GCA_947071365.1 uncultured bacterium
GAGATGTAGCTCCGTCTCGTGGGCTCGGAGATGTGTATAAGAGACAGTAGCCACAACGGGGAAAATTCCATTTTGCAGTTCGTTTGCAATGTTTACGGCAGGACGTGCTTATGAGCAGATCCGCAATTCAGTCGGCTACCCGCACTTAAACGTAAAAATCGGAGCAACTCATGCCGGTATTTCCGTAGGTGAAGATGGAGCGACTCACCAGTGCAACGAAGATATTGCCTTAATGCGAACGATTCCAGG
This sequence comes from uncultured bacterium, assembly GCA_947071365.1. Taxonomy (GTDB): domain Bacteria; phylum Bacillota; class Clostridia; order Lachnospirales; family Lachnospiraceae; genus Choladousia. Next base: position 250 of record CAMTFT010000004.1, read on the forward strand.
TATGGTCATCCTTAGTCCGGCAGACGATGTAGAAGCAAAAGCGGCAGTAAAAGCGGCGGCGGAGTACGTGGGCCCGGTTTATTTGAGATTTGGGAAGATGGCAGTTCCGGTATTTAATGATGAAGCAACATACAAATTTGAAATCGGTAAAGGCATCGTTTTGAAAACAGGGACTGACGTGACGATTATTGCAACCGGTATTTGCGTAAACAGCGCTCTGGAGGCTGCGGAGAAATTGGAGGCGGACGGCATATCTGCGGAAGTGATCAATATCCATACCATCAAACCGTTAGATGAAGAACTGATCCTTGCATCCGCCAGAAAAACCGGTAAAGTTGTAACGGTAGAAGAACATTCTGTAATCGGAGGCCTTGGCAGTGCGGTTTGTGATGTCCTGGCTGAGAAACTGCCGACATCAGTTAAGAAGATTGGTGTTAACGATACGTATGGCCATTCTGGTCCGGCACCAAAACTGCTGGAAGAGTTTAAGCTGGATGGTAATGGCGTATATACTCAGATCAAAGAGTGGATTTGATTTGAAAAGATCACAGGAAAACTGACTTAACGGCTGACAGGAGTGCGGCCAAAGCGGCGGCTTTGAAGGTTGTTTCAAAACCGCCGTCAGGTCGCTTATATTTTTCCCTATAGCTGAAACATCTTTTTCAAAAAAGTTTCATTGAGAAGATGGTTTGTTTCATATTCTCCATGGTAAAAAACAGCCCAGTTATTAAAAATACAGGGAAGATTTTTCGCTTTCTCTAAGGTGTCTACGGCAATCAAATTTAACGGTATGTTGTTTTTATTGCAGTATTCCTGTACCTGTTCAATGCAGTTTGGAATGTATGGGCATTGTAAACCGTAATAGATTGTCAGTTCTTGTTCACTGATTCTCATCTCTTTTACGGTTTCGGAAAAATATGGCTTTTTTCCATTAAAAGATAATGCCAACAATTCATATTCATTTTTTACGGTATCAACAACTTCAAAACCGTATTTGAGTAAAAATTTCTTATCTGCTAAAAACGGTTTTTTCTTTTTGGAGCTGAGGATACAGACACCCGATTTCCCTTTTTCTTTTGCGTCATTGATACAATACTCAATCAGAGATTTTGCATACCCTTTACCTTTGAAAGAACCCGCTACCCAAAGACAATAGATATACAAATAGTCATCTCCATGAACGGGCACCCACGCAGTTTCCAACGGGGCATATTCAATAAAAACTTTTCCCTTTTCATCGAGCTTCCGGAAAACGTGCCCCTCCGCGATCCGTTCTCTCAGCCAATTCTTTTTTACAGCTACTCCCGCCCGATGTTTTTTATCGGCAATCGCACAACATAAATGCTCTTTATCTATATTTTCAATCGTCAGGTTTATAAATTGTTCGCTCATGCTTTTTCCTCCCTGTTATACGTGATACCCATATTGTAACAGTTAAACCCTGACACCTAATGTCATGCTTTATTTTTTTCGTATATTTTTTTCGCCTCATCAGATAAGATTTTTTGCAAATAGGCAGGCTCGATCACTGTAACCTGTGTTCCAAAAGAAAGCAAATACCCTATCAACCAGTTATCTTCTGGCATATCAGAGGAAACCATAAGGTCGCCGTTTTCCATTTCTTCTATTTCGTTTCCCTCAAATTCATCATATACACGATATGCCATTTCTTTTGGAAAGCAAAGGGATATTTTGTTGTATTTTCTTTTTGGCTCGTCTGCTGTTTGGGGATATTCCATTGGCGCAAATTCTTCTGACAGCATTTGCGTTTCAAGAATACGATTAAATTTGAAAATACGGAAATCAGCTTTATAGGCGCAGTAAGCCTTGAGATACCACTCCTTTGCACGATACATCATTTTGATCGGATAGATTTTTCTCCTGCTCTTTTTTCCATAAGAGTTTACGTACGTGATACATACCGCCCTGTGAGAGATAACGGCATTTTTCAGTAGCTCAAAGGTAATACTGTCCTGTGTTTTGCTTCCCCAACGAGAAAAGTCTACTTCAAACCAATTATCGGAATTGACATGAAAAAGGGCAGATAATTTTGTCAACATATCCTTTTCATACGTGCTGTTTACAACCGATACGCTTTGCAGAGCCGCTAATATGTCCTGCTTCTCTTTTTCAGAAAAAAGGGCTTTATCCAAAACATAGTTTTCAAGGATCTGTATGCCGCCATTTCTTCCCGTTGTTACATAGATAGGGATACCCGCACTGCTTATTACATCTATATCACGATAAATTGTCCGCACTGATACTTCAAATTTTTCTGCCAATTCGGAAGCTGTTGTGCGTCCGTTCTCCAGGATATAGTACACAATTTTGAACAGTCTGCTTTCTTTCAAATATATCCCCCCTTTGCTGCCATTATATTTTATAAGAGGGTGTCGCAAAATAGCAGAAAGCTACGAGTTATGGTACATGTCCACTCGGCCAAATACCTGAACTTAAGCCCCAACTGCATTTTGCGACACCCTCCTGCAGCTTAGTAATTACTTCCTTATGGGTGTACCGCTAATGCGCTTTGCGCGTTCTTTTTAGTTATGCTTTCTCCGGTTCCGGATAGTCAACTCCGAAGGTATCCACCGTCATGGATGCGATCTTCTGTGTTTCCATCGGACGGTCACGGTAATCTGTTGCAGTCTCTGCAATCTTGTTTACGATGTCCATTCCCTCAGTTACTTTTCCGAAAGCAGCGTATGCGCCGTCAAGGTGCGGAGCAGCCTTATGCATGATGAAGAACTGGCTTCCGGCAGAGTCGGGATGCATAGCCCGTGCCATAGACAGAACGCCGGCATCATGCTTCAGATCATTTTTGAAACCATTCTGGGCAAATTCACCCGGAATAGAGTAGCCGGGGCCTCCCATGCCGGTGCCGTCCGGGCAGCCGCCCTGGATCATGAAGCCGTTTATGACTCTGTGAAAGATCAGACCGTTGTAAAAGCCTTTTTTAACGAGACTGATAAAATTGTTTACGGAATTTGGTGCGATTTCCGGGTAAAGTTCGGCTTTGATAATGTCGCCGTTTTCCATGGTTATGGTGATAATTGGATTCTGTGCCATGTCAATATTCCTTTCTTTTTTTGCTAAAAGGCAGAGGCTTGAAAAAGCTGCGCTTTTCCAAGCTCGCGTTGCTCGTCAAATCATCCTATCCACAATCAGCCATGCAAGCATGTCTGCTTGTGCCTACGATGACTTGACTCTGCCTTACCGAACATTATACCAATTTTGGGGCAGATTGCAAGCCTATATCAGTCCAAGAGATTTCAGCAGAAAGAGCCACCCGGTCAGCGTAAACGCACTGAGCAGCGTGGTGAGCATGACAGTGCTGGAAGTTAAAGTGCCTTCATGCCCCATATTTTTTGCCATAATATAGCAGCTTACAGTGGTGGCGGAGCCCAGCATTACGAGGATCGCTATCAGCTTTTCCTCCCGGAAGCCCAGGTGTACTGCAACAGGCAAAAAGACAGCAGCCAGAATCACCAGCTTGATAATGCTGGCCAGCGTGGCTGTTTTAAGCTGTCCGGTGGCCTGCTTCCAGTCAAAAGCGGCACCCATGGCCATCAGGCCCAGAGGCGATGCCAGGACAGCGACATTTTTAACGGTCTTTTCCAGAATAACCGGCATCGGGAGTTTCAGGCATGACCATACGATACCAGCTACGATGCCGAGGAGGATGGGATTTGTGAGAATTCCCCGCAGCGTATGTAAAAGCAGGTTTCGATCCATTTTTCCGCGCTGCGGACGCATCACCGAGAGAACGACCACCGCCATGATATTGTAGAGTGGAACGGTGGCAATGATCATCAGAGGAGCCATCCCGGCATTGCCGTAAATATTCTGGATAAAGGCGATTCCCAGAATCGCTGCGCTGCTCCGGTAAGAAGCCTGGATGAATTCGCCCTGAACCGTTTTATCCTTTAAAAGATACGACAGAGCTGTGACTGCCAGAATAGAGATCAATGTGGCAAAAAAGCAGAAGAGAACGAATCGGCTATCCCAGACCTGCGAAAAATCAACGGTAGCCAGATCCTGAAATACGAGGACAGGAAGTGCCACCTGAAACACAAACTTGTTCATCTTATTTACGAAAGGTTCATCCATCAGCCCGATGCGCCGGAAAAACCAGCCGAGCATCATCGTAAGAAAGATGGGCAGGGTGGCGTTCAGGCTGAAAAGCAAGTTATTCATGTTTATTTCCTTCTTTCTGTATGGTTTGCAGCACGCCCGGATCATTACTGTGTGCTATCTGGAAAATAAGCAAGCAGAAAGTCCAGTTAATTTGAAACCGATGCACCAGTATCATATCATAAAGTGTAGGAAAGGCAAAGAAAAATTGACAGAGGAAAAGTGTACTGTCTATAATAAAAACATCTGACAGAGCGAAAACATGATTGAAATGAAAGAACGGGGAACGTGAGAAAAGCAACATATGATATAAAATGAGGGAAAAGAAATCAACATCTTAAAGCTGGGATACCAGAAAGCAAGAGTAAAAGCAACAGGAGAAAAGGAGCGCGGGCGAACAGAAATGAAGGACGAGGGAAAGCTGAAAACAGTAATTTTTTGTTTGACAGAGGAATGGCGTGAGGCGGCGCAGGAGCTTGCAGAAGCATTGGAACAGTCACAGATTTCTGTTTCCTTTTCTACCGAAGCGGAGGTCAGGCGTCTCGCAGATGCAATGCGGAGAAGTGGCAGCAGGGACGATGTGGAAAAGGCTTTGCAGACGCTGGTGCTGACGGATAGTGAGGAATTGGCCCGGGAGTTGAGGGGAGTTAGAGTTCCCGGGGAAGGCAGCGGATGTTTTGCCTGCATCGGGTGCGCCAGAGAAGAGGGCGGATATTTTGAGGGCGCAGGGCTAGTGACGGATTCACCGGAAGCGTTTAGCGTACAGGAACTGGAGGAGTATTTATTTCACTGCCATGGATGGCCTGTCACAGTGGCTGTAACAGAGCGGCTGATTCTGCAGGAAATAACAGAGCAGGACACAAAACGCCTTTATGAGATCAGCACGCAGGAGGGAATGGAGCATCTACAGGATACTATAGAAGAAAACTTTTTCCAGAAAGAAAATCTTCTTTCTTATATTAAAGACGTATACCACCTGCAGGGGTATGGGCTGTGGAGCGTTTTTTTAAAAGACGGCGTTTTGATTGGCTGCTGCGGTCTGGCGGACACCACAGGGGCGGATGGCCGGGTACGATTGGAACTTCAGTACATGCTGGACAAAGAGTACCATTGCAGAGGTTATGGCACGGAAATGTGCAGAGCAGCTCTGAATTACGTATTTGCAAGAACAGACCGGCAGGAGGTGTGGCTGCGCATCCATGAGGAGAATGTTGCGTCATTGAAGCTTGCAAAAAAGCTGGGATTTGTGTGTGAAGAAACGGATTCGTCGGGGATACGGCATTTCAGGAGGAAAATTAATGAATATACACGAGGAGTATACGATTGTTGACATGGTAATTGGCACAGTTTGTCAATTTGAGCATGAGTTCTAATGTTGAGAATCAGGGTTGCTTTTTGGGGGCGTATCGGCTATACTAAGCTTCGGATTTCAGAAAATGAGACAGGATATGTACGAATAGAGAGCCATTGAGGAGAGAGACAAATAGTATGAAAAAGATTTGCCGTGTGTTTGCAGGAATGATTTTTGCGGTTGTATTTGTAATTGCTTTTTTATATATTTCTGAGACTTTGAGGTTGAAAACAGGCGGTTCTATGGATATGATCCATTCTTTTTATGAACTGGAAGAAAATACTGTTGACGTTTTGGGATTAGGAAGTAGTCACGCATTCTATGCCTTGCAGCCGAATCAGTTGTGGGAGGAATATGGAATGACGGCTTATGTGATGGCCAGTCCACAGCAATCGCTCCCTATGTCCTATTTTTTGTTGAAAGAGGCTTTGAAGTATCAAAAGCCTAAAGTATTGTTGTTGGAAAGCTACTATTTTTACAGTGGAAAACTTTTTAACAGTGAAGCAAGGCTCAGAATGGCCTTTGACGGAATGCGAAATGATGAAGTAAAAGCAGAAATGTTGGATACATTATTGCCGGATTTATCGTGGAAAGAAAAACTGTCCTGGTATATCCCGTTTTTGAAATACCATAGCAGATGGCAGGAGTTAGCAAGCGCGGATTTTCATACGAGACCATATTACAGGGGCGGAAAGCTGGATACAACAGTGTACCCGTGCAAAGACATGGGATTGGATATTCCGGAACGTGAAATCCCGCCAGTTTGTCTGGAATACTTTGAAAAAATAGTGGATGTTTGTGAAGAAAATAATATAGAGCTTGTTGTCTATGCTACTCCATTCAGTACGTCACAGTCATCTTATGCACATCGTCAGGGAGCGTCTTTGGCTCTTGAAAAATATCTGGCAGAAAAAGAAATTCCTTTCCTGTTTCTGCAGAAGAGTAAAGCAGCAGAAATTGATTTTGAGACGGATTTTCGTGATCGGGGACACCTTAATTTAAATGGTCAAAGAAAGGTTACAGGGTATCTTGGAAAGTATTTGCATGAGAATTATGATCTTCAGAATCATAAAGCGGAAGTTGGATATGCGGTTTATGAAGAAGATTATCTTTTGTATCAACGTGATTTGGAGTCAGGATTTAATACAGAATATGATTGGGAGGGGTGAGAGAAGTGCTGTTTAATTCAATAGAATTTCTTTTGTTTTTCCCGGCAGTCTGCCTGTGCTACTACATCATACCGCACCGCGTGAGATACCTGTTTTTGCTCGCATGCAGTTATTTCTTTTATATGTGCTGGAATCCGCAGTATGCACTGCTGATGCTGACATCTACGGCAATTACGTATGCTTCCGGCCTGCTGATTGATTCTGCGGATCGGATAGAGGAGGAAGGAAAAAGAAAGCGCAGGAAGAATCTGTATGTAGCGCTCTCGTTTATCAGCAATCTTTCCATTCTGTTTTTCTTTAAATATTTTGATTTTGCTACGGGAACGGTGGTGCGGCTGCTTGGCCTGGCGGGAATTCAGGTTCAGGCTCCGGCGTTTGATGTGATTCTTCCGGTGGGAATTTCTTTCTATACGTTTCAGGCGCTCAGCTATACAATGGATGTATACCGGAAGGAGATCTATGCGGAAAAAAACTTCTTCAAGTACGCACTGTTTGTTTCTTTCTTCCCACAGCTTGTTGCGGGGCCGATTGAGCGTTCCAAGAATCTGCTGATACAGATCAATGAAAAGCACAAGTTTGAGTTTGAGCGGGTAAGAAGCGGGCTTTTGCTGATGCTCTACGGATATTTCCAGAAGGTGGTGCTGGCGGAGTACCTTGCCATCGTGGTGGATAGCGTATATAACACGTATACGGAGCGGACAGGCTTTCAATTGATGGTTGCTACCATATGCTTTGCCTTCCAGATCTACTGTGATTTCGGCAGCTATTCCAATATCGCGATCGGAGCTGCGAAAGTGATGGGCTTCCGGCTGATGGAAAATTTCAATACGCCGTATTTTGCCGTTTCAGTATCGGATTTCTGGCGGAGATGGCATATATCGTTATCAACATGGTTCAGAGATTATCTGTATATACCGCTTGGAGGCAACCGGAAAGGAAAGCTGCGGAAATGGATCAATCTGATGATCGTATTTCTGGTCAGCGGTCTCTGGCACGGCGCAAGCTGGCATTTTGTAGTGTGGGGCGGCCTGAACGGAGTATATCAGGTACTTGGCGAGTGGCTGAAACCATTCCGGGAAAAAGTAATGAAGCTTTTCAAGGTGGATAAGAATGTATTCAGCCATAAGCTGCTGCAGATGCTGATCACTTTCGGGCTGGTGGACATCAGTTGGATCTTTTTCCGTGCATCTTTCAGGCAGGGACTTTCTATCATGAAGACGATGGCCGGGCTGAGAGATACATACTGGTTCACCTGGGGCAACAATCTGGAGGCAATGGGCCTTACTCTGGCGACGAGAAATCTTCTCGTGGTTGCTCTGGTCATTCTGCTTGTGACAGACATCTGTAAATATCGCGGGATCGATCTGATCGAATGGCTGTGCAGGCAGGGGATATGGCTGCGCTGGCTCGTATATTTTGCCGGAATTTTCGGTATACTGATATTCGGTGTGTATGGGCCGGGATTTGATGCAAGCCAGTTTATTTATTTCCAGTTCTGACGGGAGAGGGTTGAGCCATACTGCATCGTACAAATTGGATTGGCAACCATTTTATGCAGCATCATCAGGAAAGATGCAACGGATATGGGACATAATACACAAATATCAGAGGGATAAATTGTGAAAAGTATATAAAGTGTCAGAGAAATGCGCAAAACTACTTGCGCATTTTTCGTTTTTATGATAGTATGAAACTACGAATTGGAAACGTTACCGATAACGATACCAAAAGACGACGCGTTTCCACATAACAGAACATTTTTTTATGAAAGGGAGAGGTAGTAAAGATGAGAAATTACAAGAAATATCTTGCGGCTGCTATGTCAGCAGCGATGGTAGCAGGTCTTGCTGTTGTTCCGGCACAGGCTGAAGAAGCAACTGGAAAAGTTTATTATCTGAACTTCAAGCCGGAGCAGGCTGAGCAGTGGGAAGAGCTGGCAGCAGCTTACACAGAGGAGACAGGCGTGGATGTACAGGTCGTTACGGCAGCATCCGGTACATATGAGTCTACTTTGAAGTCTGAGATGGCTAAGTCCGAGGCTCCGACGATGTTCCAGGTGAATGGCCCGGTAGGTCTTGCTACATGGAAGGATTACTGCTATGACATGAAGGACAGCGAGCTTTATTCTTATCTGAAGAGTGATGATTTCGCTCTGAAGGGAGACAATGATGAAGTTCTTGGTATCGCATACGTTATCGAGACATACGGTATCATCTACAACAAGGCACTGCTGGCTGACTACTGCGCACTGGACAATGCAGTGATCGCAGATGCATCCGAGATCACAAGCTTTGATACACTGAAAGCAGTAGCAGACGATATCCAGGCACGCAAGGATGAGCTGGGAGTTGCAGGTGCGTTCACATCTGCAGGTATGGATTCCTCCTCTGACTGGAGATTCAAGACACATCTGGCAAACCTGCCGATCTACTACGAGTATCAGGCAGACGGCATCGGTTCCACAGATGCGATTAAGGGAACATACCTTGACAACTACAAGGCTATCTGGGATCTGTACATTACAGACGCTACATGTGAGCCGACAATGATCGCCAGCATGACAGGCGAGGATGCAGCAGCAGAGTTCGCACTTTGCGAGGCAGTATTCTATCAGAATGGTACATGGGCATACGGCGATATCCAGGGCAATGACGTAGCAGATGAAGATCTTGGAATGCTTCCGATCTACATCGGCGTTGAAGGCGAAGAGAACCAGGGTCTTTGCACCGGTTCCGAGAATTACTGGTGTGTAAACTCCAAGGCTTCTGAGGAAGACATTCAGGCAACACTTGACTTCATGGCATGGGTAGTTTCCAGCGATGCAGGACGTTCCTCTCTGGCAAACGATATGGGATTTGTGACTCCGTTCAGCACCTTCACAGAGGAATATCAGGCAGCAAATCCGCTTCTTGATGTAGCGAACGAGTACATTGACGCAGGCAAGACTTCCGTGGCATGGTGCTTCACCACAATGCCGTCTGAAGAGTGGAAGAACGGCGTAGGCAGCGCACTTCTTGAGTACGCTCAGGGCACAGGCGAATGGGACAGCGTAGTTACCGCATTCGTTGACGGATGGGCAGCAGAGGTTGCAGCTACGGCTGAATAATTGATACATGTATTCACCAAAGGGTGGGCATAGCTTTGCCCGCCCTTTTTTAGAGAGAGACAGGCGTCAGACCAATTACTTCCGGTATGCTGACGTCAGGAAGGATGGAGAAAAATGAACAGCAAATCCATGAAAAAATACGGACCGGTTTTTTTACTTCCGACCATGGTTGCATTTACCATCGGATTTATCGCACCATTTTTGTTAGGTATTTATCTTTCATTTTGTGAGTTCACGACGGTAACGGATGCAAAATTTGTCGGACTGAAGAACTATATCCGGTTCTGGAATGACCCGAGTGATGTATTCACACACTCTCTGTGGTTTACCGCACTGTTTACGATCGTAACAGTTATCCTGATCAACGTGATCGGTTTTGCCGTAGCCCTGGCGCTTACAAAGAAGATCAAGGGCACAAATATATTCCGAACGGTATTCTTTATGCCGAACCTGATCGGCGGCCTTGTACTTGGTTATATCTGGCAGCTTCTGTTGAACGGTATCCTGTATCAGTTCCAGCGCAATCTGAAATATGACGAGCTCTACGGTTTTATCGGTCTTGTTATCCTGATGTGCTGGCAGCAGATCGGTTATATGATGATTATTTATATTTCCGGTATCCAGAACATTCCGGGAGAGCTGATCGAGGCGGCGAAGATCGACGGAGCTTCCCCGAGACAGATACTGAAGAACGTGACGATCCCGATGGTTATGCCGTCGATTACGATATGTACCTTCCTTACACTGACGAACTCCTTCAAGCTGTTTGACCAGAACCTGGCGTTGACAGACGGCGACCCGTCGAAGATGTCGGAAATGCTGGCTCTGAATATTTACAACACATTCTATGGAAGAAACGGCTGGGAAGGCGTTGGTCAGGCTAAGGCGGTCATCTTCTTTATCATGGTAGCCGCGATTGCATTGGTTCAGAACTATCTGACAAGATCAAAGGAGGTGCAGCAGTAATGAATGCGAGAAAAGCAAAACATGGCTGGTTATGGACGACCGGATTTTCTGTGATTTCCCTGTTGTGGGTTTTCCCGATCATACTGGTCATTGTGAACTCCTTTAAGAAAAAAGTATATATCAGCAAAAAGCCTTTTGCGATACCGACGGAAAAGATGTTCGTAGGCTGGGACAACTACATCAATGGTATCAAGAAAACACAGATGCTGAATGCCTTCGGATGCTCTCTGTTTATTACGGTATTTTCCGTGGCAGCCATCATTCTGTTCTGCTCCATGACAGCATGGTATATTACGAGGGTGAAGAGCAAGACGACGACCACCATCTATTATCTGTGCCTGTTCTCCATGATCGTGCCGTTCCAGATGGTTATGTATACGCTGTCTAAGATAGCGAATATGCTCCACCTCGGCAATCCGGTAGGTATTATCATCGTATATCTGGGATTTGGCGCCGGGCTGTCGGTGTTTATGTTTACCGGCTTCTGCAAATCGATTCCGCTGGAGATCGAAGAGGCTGCCATGATCGATGGCTGCAATCCGCTTCAGACATTTTTCCAGGTAGTGCTGCCGATCATGAAGCCAACATGTATCACGGTAACGATCCTGCAGGCTATGTGGATCTGGAACGATTATCTTCTGCCATCTCTCGTACTCGACCAGAAGAAATGGAAGACGATTCCGATGGCAATCCAGTATCTGAAGGGCGGATACGGCTCTGTTGATATGGGAGCCATGATGGGATGTCTCGTGATCGCTATCATACCGATCATTATTTTCTACATCGCATGCCAGAAATATATCATCGAAGGCGTGGTAGCAGGAGCCGTAAAGGGCTGATGTGACATTGCAGAGGTGGCCGGCGCTGTTTTGGTGCAGTTGTCCGGCCATATGAGAAAAAAGAAATGCAGGATAAAAAAGAAGGTGAGAGAAGGAGGAGTGGTATGAGAACGAGCGGAATTTTGCTTCCGATATCGAGTCTGCCGTCTTCGCATGGAATCGGCTGTTTTTCAAAAGCTGCGTATGAGTTCGTGGATCATCTGGCGGCGGCAGGACAGACGTACTGGCAGATACTTCCTCTGGGGCCTACGGGATACGGAGACTCTCCCTATCAGTCGTTTTCGGCTTTTGCAGGAAATCCGTATTTTATTGATCTGGATACGCTTGCACAGGAGGGACTTCTGCAGCCGGAAGAATATGAGAATCTGGATTTTGGACAGGAGGAGGGCACCGTAGACTACGCGAAACTGTACACGAATCGGTTTCCTGTTCTGAAAAAGGCGTTTTTACGGGCCGGGATACAGCAGGATGCGTCCTTTCAGGAGTTTTGCTCTGCGCAGAAACCGTGGCTTTCGGATTACAGCCTTTATATGGCAGTCAAGAATCACTTCGGCGGAAAGAGCTGGGATGAGTGGGATGAAGATATCCGACTGAGAAGGCCGGAGGCCGTTGAGAGATATACAGAGCTTTGCAGTGAAGAGATCGCTTTCTACAGCTTTTTGCAGTACAAATTTACGGAGCAGTGGCAGCGGCTGAAAGCGTATGCGAACGACCGCGGTATCCGCATTATCGGGGATATTCCGATCTACGTTGCCTTTGACGGAGCGGACAGTTGGGCGAATCCTGAGCTGTTCCAGTTCAATGAAAACCGCCGTCCGGTCAGGGTAGCGGGCTGCCCGCCGGATGCATTTTCAGCGGACGGACAGCTCTGGGGCAATCCTCTGTACGACTGGGATTACCATGAGCGGACAGGATATGCATGGTGGATTCAGCGGATGGAGCACTGTTTCCGTCTGTATGACGTAGTGCGGGTGGATCATTTCAGAGGCTTTGATGAATTTTACTCTATTCCGTATGGGGATAAGACGGCGGCGAACGGCAGTTGGCAGCAGGGCCCCGGGATGAAGCTTTTCCGGGCGCTGCAGGACCATTTCGGTGTTGTTCCCATCATTGCCGAGGACCTTGGATATCTGACGGACAGCGTCATAAAGCTGGTGGCAGATACGGGATATCCCGGCATGAAGGTCATGGAATTTGCTTTTGATTCCAGAGAGGCCGGGGACTATATGCCCTACAATTATACGCAGAACTGCGTCGTATACACCGGGACTCATGATAATCAGACGTTATCTTCCTGGTATGATGAGTTGACGCAGGAAGACCGCCGTCTGGCGGAGGAGTACCTGGGGCTGAAGGGCCGCAGCCGGGAGGAGATCGTCTGGAGCTTTATCCGGCTGACACTGGGAAGTGTTGCGGATACGGCTGTGATACCGATGCAGGATTACCTGTGCCTTGGCAGTGAAGCCCGGATGAACCAGCCGTCTACGCTGGGAAAGAACTGGCGCTGGAGGCTGAAAGAGGGCGAATTCAGTGAGAAGCTGATCAGGAGGATTCGCGAGGTGACGGAGTTATACGGGAGAAAATAAGCAGAAAAGGTATCGTGACAGTTAGTGGTTAACCCGGACACAATGGAGAAGTCCACATGGCTCCTCTGTTCCGGATCGCTGCGCCGGCAAATGCTAAGATCCCAGAATATCTCCAAAGCCGCCGCGGGCAACTCAAAAATGTGCCTGATGCACATTTTTTCAGACAGTGCCCGCTAAAATTTCTGCTGGAACGCAGAAATTTTACGACTTTTCCGTTATCCTGTGACCTAACCATTTGCACGGCTTGCTACAGTCACAGATACGCCATGTGGACTTCTCCATTGTTGTGTGCTGGCTTGCTTATCTAAAATGGCGTGGCGCAGGGGGCAAAGGTAAGATAGCAGAGGGATTGTTTCGCGCTTTGTGCGCTTTCAATTTTGGTGGCATGGCATATTCCTAGTTAGGGCAGACCATCAGCAGAAAGTATTTTCTGCCGGGACAATCAGTAAATAAAGAACAGAACGCTATCCCGGAGGAAGGACTTGCAGAGGATGTCCACCAGAGGGGTAGCGTTCTTTTTTTCATTGGAATTTGCATTGCTTCCGATGTCAGCAAACAGGCGAATTCCATGAACAAGCGGCTTCCGTGAACAGGCAGATTCCATGAATTATCTCTGGAAGGGACATGGTTCCCGACGGTACTTGGCGAGCGTATTTTGCTCGCTTACGTACCGCTTCGTGGAACTGCTAAGCGCAAGCGGTCCCTGCAAGAGATAATTCATGGAATCCGCCGTCCGTGATACACTCGGAAGGACAACCAGTTCTTTGTTTTATTCTTGCATTTTACAGAAGTAGTTGATATAATTTGACACAGCGTACAGAACTGTATGAGGAATGACGAAATGGAACAAATTACGATAAAAGAAGTGGCAAAGCTGTGTGGTGTGGGCGTGAGCACTGTCTCAAGGGCGATCAACAACCACCCGGACATCAACGAAGCGACAAAAAAGAAAATTATGGATACGATCAAGGAGTACAATTACGTGCCGAACAATAGTGCGCGCAATTTGAAACGGTCGGATTCCAATACGATTGCTGTTCTGATCAAGGGTATCAGCAATCCGTTCTTTGCCGATATGATCCAGGTGTTTGAGCGGGAGATCACCCGCAAGAAATACACCTTCGTCCTTCAGCATGTGGAAGAGTCTGAGGATGAGGTGGATGTGGCGATCCAGCTCGAGAAGGAAAAACGGCTGAAGGGCATTGTTTTTCTGGGCGGACTTTCCAGCCACACGGAGGAAAAGCTGAACCAGTTGACGGTTCCCTTCGTGATCAGTACCGTGGATTCGGCGGAGCCGGTGGAGAGCTTTGCGTCGGTGACGGTGGATGACGTGAAGGAAAGTGAGAAAATGGTGGATTACCTGATTGACTGCGGTCATGAGCGGATTGCTATTTTGACGGCGGAGCGGGAGGATGCCAGTATCGGAATGCTGCGTCTGAAGGGATATTATCAGGCGCTGAAGCGTCACGGGCTGGCATGTGATGAGAGCCTTGTGGCGTGGACGAAGGATGATCTTCCGACGTACTCCATGGAAAACGGATACCTTCTTGCCAAGAGCCTTCTGGAATCCGGTAAGGATTTTACGTGTATCTATGCGATTTCTGACAGTATGGCGATTGGCGCCTGCAAGGCGCTGTTTGACGCGGGCAAAAAGGTGCCGGAGGATTATTCTGTGGCGGGCTTTGACGGGCTAACGCTGGCGGCCTTTTATGAGCCTTCTATCACGACGATCTGCCAGCCGCGTAAGGAGATGGCAGAGGCAACGATAAAGCTGCTGTTCGATATGATAAAGAAGAAACCGGTGGAAAAAAGGCAGATTTTTGAGGCAGATCTTATCGTGGGAAAGTCCACGCGGAGGTTGAAGAAGGCCGGTTCCATACAGGAAAATGGAGAAGAACAGCAGATGGCATAAAACTATGCGCAGCGGCGCGGAAAGGGACAGTTTTCTTTCGGGAGGGCTTTATGGAAAAAGACAGACGGATATCTTATTTGGATGCAGCCAGAGGCGTCGGGATCATGCTGGTGGTTCTTGGACATATCTGGGAGAATGAAGACCCGGCGGCTGTTTTGATCTACTCGTTCCACGTGCCGCTGTTTTTTATTTTAAGCGGGATTCTGATATCGTATACCGGGTGTGAAAAACGGAGCTGGAAACAGATCCTGCCCGGGAAAATACGCGGCCTGCTCCTGCCGTATCTGTTTTATGAGGCAGTGTTTGTGGTCATATTCGGTCTGCGGAATGGATTTGATTTTGGCAGCAATCGCGTGTATGACGGATTGGTGATGCAGCCGCTCAATGTGCCGCTCTGGTTTTTGGCGGAGATGTTTGTTGCAGAGCTGTTTCTGATCTGGCTGCTTAAGACGGTGAAAAACCGGAAGATGGCAGCTTTGG
>CAMTFT010000005.1 GCA_947071365.1 uncultured bacterium
GATGTAGCTCCGTCTCGTGGGCTCGGAGATGTGTATAAGAGACAGGACTGATATTGGTCACAACCTCTCCGGTCTGAGACTATCTATTTTCCGGATAGTCCCTTTTCATTACTATACAATATTCATTACTTTCTTATACGCTTTTTCCTGTACCCCAGTACAACCAGCGCCGCCGCTGCCGCCAGAAGTAAAAGCATATACATCTCAACCGGTGTCTCATCTCCTGTTTTCACAGATTTTCCCGATTTTTTCGATTCTTCCGTTTCCATTTCGTCTTCAGACTTCGTCTTTGTCTCCGTCTTTTCCTTGTTTGTGATGGTCACGGAATCACTGTAATTCTCTTCACTCAGTGTAACAGAAGCTTTGTCTACGCTGACCTCGTACTCGAAATCCGGTGCATCTGCCACCGGTTTTCCGTTCGCATCCACCTCTGTCACATACAGCTTCTGGCTGCCGCCGTCATCAAAGGATACTATGATCACTTCACTTGACTCAGAACCGCCGTTCATATTCAGCGCTATGATATTCTCCGGTACTCTGCTGGACAATACCGTATGCTGTTCATCTTCAAAGATTCCGGCGTAGAAAGTCTCGTTACTGTTTATATCCTCTCCACTGCTGCTTATCAGCCTCTTTGTGATCGTCAGCTCTGCCTCTTTATAGAAGCCGCCCGGAACGATCGGGAACGCATTTTCGAAGTAAAACTCCACTTCTCCTCCGTTTTCCCCAAGCTGTACCTTGTTTCCATTCGGGAAAACTGCCTCATACAGCTCGCCGGTTGGAAGAAGGCCGGATGGGATAGCCGTTCCTGATATATCAGTCTCAGCCACATAGTACGTTGTTCCCGTCGCAAGGTCGTCAAACGTCACGGTGGAGGAAGAAGTGTTCTGGAATACCAGCGCTTTCACGTCGGATACTCTGTGCTGCAGCTCTTCGTCTGAAAACAGCGCCGTATAGAACGTCTGATCCGTTGGAATCAATCCTGCTCCGTTGGATGTCAGATGCTTCGTCACATGGATGGAGGACTGTACCCTCTCCGTATATCTGTTTTCAAAGGAAATGCCGCCCAGCGGATAATCTGCTTTGGCATCAAGAGTGCCATCTGCCTTATCCGTTACCGTCACCTTCACTTCGATTACCTGAGAAGAGTACGTAATATTCTGGTCTTTGCCTGCAATCTCACGAACCTCGTACGTATGGACGCCAAGTTCTTTTTCCGTGTACGTAATCGGCTCAAATGCGATCGTTCCGTCACTCTTTACACTTCCATGTGATGCAACCCTTCCGTTTTCCGTTACTTCAAATGTAAATTCATCGTCCATCATCGGAAGATGCCTGTTTCCGGTCAGGCGCTTCGTTCCTTCAAGGATAACAGAACCCTCTGCATGATAATGATTCGTAAATACGACATTATCTGCCGTTTCTTCTTTACCCTCTTCCGTCTTTACGAGCGTAGTCTTTGCATGCAGCGTTCCCTGCTGGTCATCTGTAACCACCACAGTAGCCGTATACACTGACTTATCCACAGAAATTCCGTTTCCGTCCACAGAAGACTCTGCGATCCGGTACGTATGCGTGCCCGGCTTCGTATAATTCAATACAAACGAAGCTTCCTGGTTTTCTTTTGTCACTGTGGTCACTGACGCTTTTTCCAGACGATCCGCAATACTGTCATCCTCTGTTGTTTCCGTCAGTGTAAAGTCAAACGTATCCGTATCCAGCCAGTCGCGTCCTGTGAGTACCTTGGATACCGGGATCGCCTCGCTGCCGCTGGCGCTGTAATCATTCACGAAAACTGCCTCATCGACTGGCTGCGTAAGCGATGCATCGCTGTAATAACTTACATCAGTATTCAGCACACCGACTCCATTCTCAATTTCACCGGAATCGCTGACCGTTACAGCCGCATAGAATATCTGGTCGGAATACTCGATATGCTGCATACTGCCATTTTTCTCACGCAGCTCATATACATAAGTTTTGCCTATAGCGTCTTCATCGTAGCTTACTTTTGCAAACACTGCCTCCGCAGTATTGGTTCCAACTGCCATATCTACTGTACCTTCCAGAACAGAACCTTCTACCATCTCCTGTTCGGTTCCAACAACCTCATCCAGCTCAGTTCCATCACTTTTCAGTATCTTCTCCAGTGTTGCAGTAAATTCAAACTCGCCATGCTGAATCGGTAGAACACGGCCGCCTGTCAGTTCTTTATTTGCCTCAATCTCTGCATTTCCTGCTGCCTTATACCGGTTTTCAAAGGACGGATTGCTTCCTTCAGAAAGTTTCTTTCCACCTTCGTCATACCAGATCACAGATGCAGCCAGTTTATGGTGGTCGGCAGCATTCAAAGTCTGATCCGTATCATTTGACAGTGATACCTTTGCATAGAAAGCTGCGTTGTCCTTTTCAACAGAAGTATTCTCCAATATATCATCTTCCGTCAACAGATACCAGAAGGTTCCGTTTCCTTCCTCATCCATATCATCCTGAGTATACTCAAGCTTGATAGCTGCGGAAGTAACATAATCCCCATTCTCTTCTGCAGTTTCTTTCTCCTGAACATCACCAGAATAACTAATTTCCGGATCGACAGGCTTTAAGCTGCCGGGGTTCATCGTTCCGTCCGGATTTTCAACACCAGTTCCCTCCATCTGCTTCGCAGTAAATACAAATTCACCTGCCTCAATACTGTTTTTGCGGTTTCCGGTCAAAGTCTTGCTGATGTTCAGAGTTACACTTCCGTCTGAAAGATACTTGTTTACAAAGCCCGGATACATCCCTGCCTCAGCTTCCGTATTCTCTGAGCCGTTTTCACATCTGTACATTCCAGTCAGAGTCGGTGTCAATGTGCCATCCCCGTTGTCTGTCACCTGACAAGTCAACTTGTAATATACGTTTTCAGCATTCTCATAGCCTGCCGGTACATTCTCCTCTTTCACATAGAAGGAAAAGTCTTTGGATACTGCATAGCCGGTAACCTCTTCCGGTTTTTCGGAATTTCCATGCACTTCCAGATCCTCCATTGTAAAGTGCAGATCAAAGGCAAAGTCTCCCTTTGAATCATTCTGCACTGAGTTGGCTGTAGTCCGGGCTGTCGGGTTCTCCGTTGAGAAACCATCTGTTGCCAGGGTAGTCGGCGTACCCTCATACAGTTTGAACGTAAATGCCTTTTCTTCCAGATCCGCCCATACCGCATGCTCTGCACGCTTGGTTCCCTGAATTGTCACACTGCCGTTTGCCGTATATGTGTTTGTGAACTCCAGCGGCGCTTCCTCCAAATTTCTGTTCTCGTTGTCTACAACTGCCGTACAGTTCAGATTACCCGAGCCGCCGTCTTCCACCGTCACCTGCACATGGTATTTCTTTGTATCACGGCTAAAGCCGCCTGTTGTTGCGCTCTCCTTTACGATATAGTGGTATGTGCCAACACTTCCTTCAACGTTAACCGCATCCGGATCCGTTGAATAGCCAAGCGGTGCAAAGTTTCCTTCTCCGCTTCCTTCCCTGCCGATTGTCACCGTAGCAGTCTGTATTGCACTGCCCTTTTCAACATAGTTTCCTTCTTTGTCGGCCACTGCATGGTAAAGCTCAAAGGTAAAGTTCTTATTCTCTGCCTTTTCAGCACTGATGCCGGATACGTACTTCCGCACCGGAATTGTCAGACCCACTGCTGCACGGTAATGATTGATATAGGAAGGTACTGCATTTTCATTCAGTCTCCTGCCATTACTGTCGTAGTAAGTCACCGTAGTATCCAGTGCATAAGCACCATTTTCTGCCGCTTTGTTGTAATTATTTGCCACTATTATCTTCGCATAGAAGACTGCATCATCCTTGCTGACAGACACGTCAGTACCGTTGTTCTCTGTCAGCCGATACCAGAAGACCGCCGTTCCGTCGGCTCCGAGATTCTCCTGTGTATAGGAAATGATAATCGGTGCCGTAGAATGGTAATCCCCGTTTTGATCCGGATCTGTCGCTGCCGCTGTGCTTCCTGACCACGTTCCTGCCCCGGTTTCCGCTGTCAGCTTAGTAACATCCAGTGTTCCATCATTTTTCTCAGCATCGGACTCTGCCGTTAACTCCGTCGCTGTAAATTTGAACTCATCCTGTGCAATCCCGTTGCTCCGGTTTCCGGCCAATGTCTTACTGATATTCAGCTCTGCCTTTCCGCTCGATTTGCGCGTATTTACAAACGCTGCATCCGGAACCACCGAACCTTGAATCAGATTTTCACTCTTTGTGACAGTGCCCTCTGCATCTGTGCTGCAGCGGTACAGTTCCGTGAGAGCCGCATCCAGCTCACCCTCACCGTCATCTGCCACATGGCACTTCAGCTCATAGTATACATTTCCAGCATTTTCATAGCCTGCCGGTACATCCTCCTCCTTCACATAGAAGATGAAGTCCTTCTCTTCCGTATAGCCGGCAGTCTCTTTCAGATCCTCCAT
Source organism: uncultured bacterium (assembly GCA_947071365.1). GTDB lineage: Bacteria > Bacillota > Clostridia > Lachnospirales > Lachnospiraceae > Choladousia. The sequence continues at coordinate 4,455 of CAMTFT010000005.1, forward strand.
TGTAAAGTGCAGATCAAAGGTAAATTCTCCCTCTGAATCGTTCTGCACTGAGTTGGCTGTAGTCCGGGCTGTCGGGTTCTGGTCGGACCAGCCATTTTCTGCCAGTCTCGCATTCTCTCCCTCATACAACCGGAAGGTAAATGGTGTCGTCTTAACCTCATTCCACTGTGCGCGGTCCACAGCCTTTGTCCCGCTGACCGTCACCTGTGCCGCAGCCTGATAAATATTTGTGAACTCCAGAGCCGTCGGCAGATTCTCTGTCCGGAATACTCCATTGTCCTCTTTTACTCCGGTAATCTTCGGCGTGACTGTAAGCTCTCCGTTATCAGTTGCATTGCTCACCGTCACCGCTACGCGATAAACCATCGTATTCTCTGCATAGCCCGGTTTCTGATTCGTCTCCTTCACATAATACGTAAATGTATCCTGATCCTTGTAGCTTTCTCCATCCTTCAGGTCATCCATAGTATATGCGAAGTTGAATTTGAACGCTCCCGTCTGCGCACTACTGCCAGCCGTCTGGTTGACATTTTTCACCGGTGCAGGCTGTGTGCATTCCTCATTCGTATAGATTCCGAATGTGAAGCTGGAAAGATTTGCATTCACAACCGTCTTCTGACCATTGATTTCGGCATCGCCTTCCGCACTGTATGCATTCGCAAATGACAGTACGTGAGCAGAAACCTCCTCTGTATACTCTCCGCTCGTACCAAGAAGCTTGACACTTGCAACAACCGCACTGATTGTACCATCCTGATTATCTGTCACCTTGACATTTACCTGATAGATCTTGTCATCTGTCTTGTAACCCTTGCTGCCGACAGTATCCGCACTCGTCTCTTTCACATAGTACGTGAAAACCTTCTCCACAGCATAGCTGCCGCCTGCATTCTTCAGACTCTCCTGCGTATAGTGGAGCACAAAGTGGAAGTCGTATGTGCCGCCTGCAGACAGTGCTATTGCATTCTGTACCGTCTGTGCTTCCACACAACCCGTCCCTTTCACGCTGTCCCATGTCTCCACCGGAATCTTGCAGTCCGTGTCTGTATAGATTCCAAAGTTAAATGCCTTGATGTTCGCTCCCTTAATGCTCTTGGTTCCATCGACTGTCACCTGGGTCGTGCCTGTCTCATACCTGTTGACAAAGCTCGTCACGGAATCCAGCACATTCTCCCACTGCGCCTCATTCGTCACATTCACATCACCTGCAGCAATGCCAGCTTTCAGCTTTGATACAACAGGCGACGCTGTCATGGTGCCTTTTCCATTATGTTCTACCGTTACTACTACCCGATAGATCTCACCACTTCCTGTATAGCCTGACGGATTTTTCGAACTGTCCTCTTTAATCAGGTAGCTGAAAGAATCGCTGTCTTTGTACTTGGGATTGGTCTTCTCTGTATCCGTATCCTCATAATACTTCAGCGCATTCATATCATACTGGAAGTCAAACTGGAACTCTCCGCTTGAAGCATCGTTCGTCACAGACGCATTTACCACATTCGCGAGACCCTTGTCATCCGCACTTTCGATCTGGAAAGTAAAGGCTTTCAGTTGTCCGCCCTCTACCGTCTTTTGTCCAGTTACCCTTGTTGTCGCTGAAGCTGCATAGGTGTTCACAAATTCCGCCGTAGTCATTCCAGCCCCGGTCGTAAACCCTGCCTCACCTTTGCCCCTTTTGGACAGTCCAACAACAGTATCGAGCACCCCGTTGCCCTGATCCGTCACTGTGACATCCACCTTATAGACAGACTCATCCAGTGTATATCCCGGACACTCTGATTCTTCGCTCGTTTCCTTAATATAGTAGGTGAAGGTTTTTTCCTTCTGGTATACTTCCTTTCCGCCAACCGTTTCCTTCAGATCTTCCATATCATATTGGAAGGCAAACTGGAAGGAGCCATTCTCTGCACTGTTCGGCACAGAAGTCCCGCCTTCGGTTCCATCCTCCAAAACTACCGTTCCGTCGGATACCGGAATTGTTCCTTGCTCATCTGTGAAGATTCCGAACCGGAATGCTGACAGATTGTTTCCTGTCACAGTCTTCCTGCCAGATACCTCAACAGTGCCGGATGCCGCATAGTGATTGTCAAAGCTGAGCTGATCATTGGCATTTAGGATCTCTGACGCACTGGTTTGCGAAGCCGTCGGTTTGTACACGGATACTTTTTTCTCACTCGTCAGCGTTCCGTTACCATTGTCCGTCACTGTCACCTTCAGCCGGTACTCTCTCTCATCTCTCGTGAATCCTGCCGGAAGATCGGTCGTCTTTTCTTTCACCACATAGTAGTGCGTCCCAACATCTCCCTGCATACTGTAATCTGCTGAAACCAGCCCATACTCCAGTTTAAATGTCTCAGATCCGGTTCCGTCTGCACCTATCTTAATTTGCTTTGTCTGAAGCAGATCTTTATCTGTGTATTCATAGTTCTCATTGGCCTTGTAAAGCTCAAACGAGAACGTCTTATCCACTGCCTGCTCAACACTGATGCCGGAAACCGTTTTCTTCACCGGAATATCCAGTTTTCCTTCTGCCTCATAAGGATTGTATACCGTCAGACAGTTCTCCTTCTTGTTGAAGCTGCTGTCGCTTCCGGTTTCCGGTGTCACAGTAACTGTGTACTCCCAGGTTCTGATGAAACCATCCTTTTGGTCATTCACTGTAACCACAGGCTCCGCATTGCGGGTAACCGTCACCGTCCATGTTGCCGAAGACGGAGTGTAGCCTGCCGGAGCAGACTTCTCCGTCAGCGTATAGATCGTTTCGTTTTTCCATGTATCATCCGGCTCAAATGAGAAGGATGCTTTACCTGAATCATCTGTCGTTATATCTGTTTTATCTGTCTCCCCCTGCTTTTGCAGTGAAAATGTAACGCCCGCGACATTCTTCTTATCTCCCTTGCGGTATTTCTGAATCGCAAGGCTGACCGGTTCATACGCATCTCTGAACTTTGCATTATTGGTAATTGCCACGGTATATCCTGGATCTGTATTTTTTGTAATACGTCCTATTACAGGTGTATAGCCGTCTGCTTTTACCTCCTCAAGCTCGTATTTGTCACTTGTGTAGTCGATTGTCTCTCCCGACTCTTCTGCAGGCAGCTTTTCAAAGATTCCGCTCCAGTTGTCGGCTTTTTTCAATTCTATGCTCCGAACCAGCGTCTTGGAACCGCCTTCGTTTTTCTTATACAGATTCACTCTGACACTCTCAGGCTTCGGGAGATATGTCCCTTCGTTATTATTCGGATCATTCTCGTCGATGTAAGCCCATGCCTTTGTCACAGCCATATCCACACTGCGGGAGAAGCCCGCATTCTGATTCGGCAGATTATAAATTCCAACTGATAGCTTTTCCGCCTCCGGAAGTACAAGATTCCTTATGACCGCCTTTGCGCCCGCACTCGCTTCCTCTGTATCTGGTGCTTCCGCCTTGGAATTTCTGGCGCTGACCACACCGGCTGCCCTGCAGACCGTCGTCTCATAATCTTTCGTTTTGCCACCGCTAAAAAGCACGCGGTATGTCCCTGGCTGCAGATCTGAGAAGCAGTAATAGCCATCATCTCCGGTTTTTATCTCCTTCTCTTTTCCCTTCAAATCCGTTGCCGGAATCCAGGTCCCATCGTTCTGTTTTCTCTGAAGTGAGACAGTCACATTCTTCATATACTTTTCATTCTGGCTCTGTACTGATCCCTCCTGAATATCCATTCTTCCGTTGGAATCCTCATCCAGCCATACATATCCGGAGATGCTCCGCTGTACACGGCGCACGGGAGCGCTTCTCGTGAATAGACCGGTCGATGCCGTATTTACCAGAACGTCGCCGCCTGCGGCCGTATTCTGATGTACCGTGATCCCGATCTGAAGGCTTCTCCCGCCCTCCAGCTCGCCGCCGATCGCCCAGGCATACACAAAACCTGAAACTTTGGAGAAATCAACGCTTCCATCTTGATTATTAATTGGAAGTGTTTTCCATGTCTTTACCTCATCCCAGGTTATCTTCCCGTCTCCTCCTGCCCCAGAAGTCAGGACGTAATTCTGATACTTCGGATCTGTCGTATAGTACACGGTAAAACCAGATGTACCGCCCGCAGCCTCAGGATTCATTTTCCAGGATTTAATTTTGTAACTTCCAGCGTAAGAACTTCCATGCGCGTCACCGTTAAGCGGCATCGTATCCAGCAGTGTCACTGGCTCTGTGCTGGTACTGCTTCCGTTGTTATTCCAGCTCAGATTCCAGCTCAGATCGTCCGTGATCTCATTCAGCTCCTTCACAGCCGTCTTGCTGAACGCCATCGCGCCGAGTTTTGTGACGTGGATTCCTGCATTAGTCAGGTTTCCATTCTCCAATTTAAACCTTCTCTGATTGTCCTCGGTCGTGCTGATCCGCGCCTCAATTACCGGCTGTGCGCCGTTCGCAAGATCTTTCGTGCTGTCTGCCTCGTTTCCGATCGTTGTGCTGAAATAAATCTTATTCCCGGCGGGGCCCGATTTTATCGGCACGTTGAAGAACCGGAACGTCAGCTTTGTCTTTCCCTCCGCATCTTTTTCTACCAACACAACAGGATCTTTCGTCTCTGAATTAAAGGCCTCTTGCGAACTTACATCTTTGAACTGGACTCCATCCGTCACCGTTCCCTGCTTTCCTGCCTCCTCACTCTGGGTATACGTTCCGCCCTGATAAGCACTTCCTTGTATATAGCTCAGGCCTTCCGGCAGTGTGGTCTCGATCGTTACCGTCGTAGTGGTAGCATGCTCCCCCTGAACCAGCTCATGCTCCATCACGAGAGACGGCGTCATCACAAAGTCAGCGGTTCTCTCTCCCTTATCCAGGTTGAAATCCTTCTTCGGCGCATTATTCCACTGCTGCGCCACACTCATCTCGATTTTACTCGTGTAAGCAAGCAGCAACAAACTGTCCCCATATCGGTTACCACCTTTATGATTTCCATCATAGCCTTTCTCACTGTAGGTAACCTTATGATAATCCCATATCTCTCCATGCAGTGCTTTTGGATATGCTTCCTCACTCAGTGAAACGCTGCTCCCTGCGCTTGGAATTTTATCCGGACTAATCTTCTGGCCATCTGTCCAGAGCTTTGTGCGCTCTGTGATCATGTAAACCTGCCCGGGCTTTGCATCTGTTCTCGCCTCAAAATAAACTCCATAAATGCTTCGAACCCGGGAAATCGTATTCACTAGACCACGCCGTTCGATCAGGACTGCCACGTACCGCTGATTCAGATCTGCGCTCTCCGCCGGCACCCAGTTCAGAGAACCTTCCGTTGCAGCTCTCAGCTCGTCATCACTTTCCCAGTTCCTGTAGCCTTCCAGATAACCGTAGTATACGCTGACCGTATCCTCATGCTTTTCATTCTGAACGATACTATTTTCTCTAATCCTCAAAGCGGAACCGTCAAACTTCAGCAGCGTGTTGCTCGCCACCATCCGGTTATTCGGCTCGCCGTCCGGATCGTAGTAGAAGCCGCAGGTTGCTCCGAGATTGGTGCTGCCGACCACCGAATAATCGTCGCCATCTCCCACATCATTGACGCCATGTACATTTCTCCAGCCTCCCGGTATTCCGTCCGTATACCAGATCGTATTGGTAAAATTTCCCGGAGGAGATATATACTGAGAAATTGTCACAAGATCATCTTCCGTATTCTGCTGTGTATATGTTTCCTCTCCTACTCGAATCCCGGTATCTTCGACTTTAATCGCAAAAGTTCCCTGCCCCAGTTCCATAGCAAGATACTTTCCTTCATCATTGTAGTACGGCTGCACAATCCAAACCTCGCCGGCGGAGAAACATGCCTTCTAGATGTTCTCCAACGCAGTTCCTTCTCTATAGTACGTAGCGCTTTCCTTTCCAATCTCCGTATCAACAAGCGGGAACATGAACTTCGTTATCTCATATCCGGATACTTTGATCTGAAACTTGCCGCCATCTCCCTGCGGGTCTCCTGTTTCTGCACCAACTACCTTCCAAATGCCTCCGTTTTCACAGGATTGTACATCTTTATACTTGCTCTGATTGGCCGGTGCTCCTTTAGTTGCATACGGCTTATTTCCTTTTGTTCCTTCTATGCTGATCAAGCTCCTGCCATCCGACTGAGTAAAGTTGCTATCCATCGATATGGCTTCTACGCTGTAGAGCAGCGGCTGGTATTGTTTCATGATTTCATGATCCGCACTATACTTTTTTTCTCTTCCGGTTGTTCCTTCCGAAAGCACACTGTAAGAGGAACTCAGGCTCATATCTATGAGGATATCTCCTTCCGGAATTTCCTGTCCTTTCATTCCCTTGATGGTATCGTACATCTGAAGCGTGACACCGCAGGCAAACAGGCGGCCATTTACTTTACCTTTGTTCTTATTCAACTGATTACCCGCACCAAAATCAAACGTACCTACGATTGACGTGTCGGCCTTCTCAGCTATCTTCATCTGAACATTTACGCGCAACTTTGCGGAGACCTTTACCTCCGGGAAAGTCACCGGATAGACCTCTTTGACTCCGTGGGACGGGCATTCCGCATTCGCAGAGACTTCCTCTCCTTCTCCGGTGTAATCTCCCTCCATCCATACGCGTCCGACCGGCTGCAGTATCTCTTCATTCTTCATTCCCAGAACTTTGATATGAACAGCCAGTGTCTGTGTGCCCGGTATCGCTTCCCCGGCTTCTCCGGATTTCTTCACCCGGTAGCTGCCTTTCAGCGTCTGGATCAGCTTTCCAGTCTCCGGATCTTTCTTTTTGACCACCTCGCAGCTTTCCAGATACCCCATTGCATCAGTGTAAAAAACTGCTTCGTTTTCTTCCTGCGCCAGGTCTACCTCGAACCGGATCAGCCCTTCCTCATACTTCTGCTTCGCAAAGCTGTCCATAGATACCTTGAGATCATACGACATGTAGTCAAAGCTTCTCACAATGGCATCTTTTGGATCATTATCGTTTCCGGGGCCTGAATCCTCATCAAACGGCGCCGTACCAGTCGTGCCAATAGAGGGCTTCACGTCTGAGATATAGGCATCGTGGTTGGATACATACACCGTCGGATATGTGCCGGTTATATACTCTACTGTATGATGGGACATACACTCTGAGTCCGAAGTGCCGACTCCTGTGTAGTTATTCTTCATCCAGAATTTTCCGGAAGGTTTGATCTCATCACCCTGATTCAACTTCTTCACATTCAGAATCAGCGGAAGACTCACAGCCTGTGTCTCTGCGCCCTCTGCACTGGCAGGCACCATATAGCTTCCCTTCAGCGTCTGCCCGCCCTCTGCCGGAGTGACAGTCAACTCCTGATACGCGCTCACTCTTTCCTTCATGGCTACTGTATCAATTTCCACCTTGTCACTGTCATACGGAAGTGTAATCTCGAAGAAGAGCGTATCCTCCGCAAACGGCTTCCCACTGTAGGTTTCCATCTGAACCTTCATCTCATAGATGAGCTGGTCAGAAGCACGCACAATGTTATCTGTCGCACTGGTATCATTTCCCGGAGCATTATTCTCATCGTACACTTCTGCCTCACCTGAGGAACCGCTCGTTCCGCTCTGGGCAATCTCTCCGTTTATACCATTGTTCTGGTCCGCATTTATGATATGCGAATCATGGTTCGACACCGTTACCTGTGGGAAAGGAATTTCTTCTGCTGTGGATATATTTTTATCCAGGGACGCCCGGATAGTCGGCGCAATAATGTCTCCCTGATTCATCGCTCCCACATAAATCACCAACGGCAGCTCTACCAGAGCCTGACTATCCGAAACGATGAATTCTCCGGTCAGGACCTGGCCACGCTCTGTTGTCTCACTGTTAATCAGATTCGTAAAAATATTCTGATCTAACTCGTCAATCTTGATTTCCGCCTTCTGTTTTGTGAGCGGGAGTGTGATAGAAAAGTAAACCGCTCTTCCTAATGAGACTCCATCGGTATCGAAGCTTGCCATATACGTCAGCGTATCCAGGCTGCGGACAATCCCATTATTCTCGTCCGTATCAAAACCAGGACCTTTCTCCTCGTCAAATGGCTCTGTACCGTCTGCTACTATGCTCGTTGTGACACTTACCTCTCCGCTGTTTCGCCTGGCAAACACCACTGGCTTCAGCGTGAAATGGTCTGCCTCAAAGGAAATGTTCTCCAGTCCCCCTGCGGTTTCCGCATCGGCCAGTTGCTTCTGACCACTCCCGTCATCCTCTACATGGTATACGAGAGCCTCCTCTGCACCTTCCGGCACCTCTATATTCTCATATGTAATTGCCACTTCGCCTACAGGCTGAATCTCCTGGCCATTCTCATCTTCAAACGTGATGTCAAACATGCGGATCGCAAGGACTTCCAGACCCTCCGCTTCCGCCGAAGTTCTCAGTGCCTCGTCGGCCGCCTCATTCTCCACCTCCGTCGCGCACATCACAGCATTCTCAGGCAAAACACCAGCCGCAGCTTTCGCCGTGATCCGGACGTCATTGACAGTCTGTGAAAAGCTCTGCTCAGACGGCTCCTGATCCTGTGCAGCCGCAAACAGTTCCTCGTTGACCCAGCTTATGTTCTCTTTTTTTACTTTTTCTCCTTCAACAAAGAACAGCGCCTGCATCTCGCTGCCATCTGTCACTGTCTCCTTTACCTTTGCGAAGAAGCTATACTCCTTCTTCTGTCCGCCTCCGACTGTCTCACTCTTCCAGATGACCGCCGAAGCATACGGCTCCAGTTCCTCCTGCGTGTAGGTCTGCAGCTCCTTCAGTTCCAGACCTTCCGGAATCCGCGCAAGATCTTCTACATAATTCAGGCGTTCCGTCTGTCCTTCCCGGCTGTACCAGCTGCAGTTTTTTCCGAGAACAGCTTTGACAGTGATGTCTTTCGCTGCGCCCTCCGCCGTCTTGTTCGTCACCTCTACGGTATATTTCACCGCAAGACTTCCGTCTGCGTCCTGGAATACTTCCTGCTTTACTTTGCCTTCCAGTTCAATTTTTTTATACACGACCGAAATTTCCACGTCTGCATCCGCCACGGAAATCTCATACGTGTCCTCCCCGACCTGCACGGCCTCGCTTCCGCCGCACAATACCATCTGGACTACATATCCGTTCTCTGCTGTGACTACAAAGCGGAACTTCTCTCCCTGCTGCGCTTCCCTGTAATACGAGGAAACATCAATTTGGGTGCCGTCCGTCCAGACTGTACCATGCTTTGCGGCCTGAGACTGGAAGGTAATGCAATGCATCGCCTTTGCCACCTCTGCCTCACTCTCTGTTTCCGCTTCTGTCGCAGTTTCTTCTGCCTGTCTCTTTTCCGTCTCTTCCTCCACCGCTTCTGTCTCGGACGGTTGTGCTGCCGGATCAGATAAGCCTGCCTCTGTCTCCTTCACAATCTGCTCAGGCTCCTGACCTGCCGGCTCCGTCTCCTTTGCGGTCTGCTCAGACCCCTGACCTGCCAGTTCCGTTTCCTTTGCGGTTTGTTCCGACTGCTGGCCTGCTGTCTCCTTCGCGACAGTCTGCTCAGACTGCTGACCCGCTGCCTCAGACTCCTTTGCTGCGGTCTCTTCCGGCTTCTGATTTGCCGCCGCTGCCTCCTTCATTGCCGCAGCTTTCTCGGACTCTTCGCGCGCTGCCTCAGACTCCTTTGCTGCCGCAGCTTTTTCGGATTCCCCACGCGCTATCTCAGACTCCTTTGCTGCCGCAGCTTTTTCGGATTCCTCACGCGCTATCTCAGACTCCTTCGCTGCCGCAGCTTTCTTCGCTTCCAGCTCCGCCACAGCAATCTGCTGCTCTTCTTCCGCAGAAATCATTGTCTCTCCCAGCGTCTGAATACCTGACGTTGTGAATGCCATTGTCAGTGCCAGCATAACTGCCAGTACCCTCAGAGCTAATGGGCGCTTGTTTCTGCCGTCATTCTGTTTTCTTTTCATGTCTCTCCTCCTCTTTTTATTCAGAATGGTATCGAAAACTGTCTAAATTCCAATCTCACTTTTTTATGCTTCTCATAATCTTTCCAGCTTGACAGAAAGAAGCTCCGCTAAATCAAAACGAACGGATATCCCGTTTGCCATCGTACATCTGCCAAACATGTTCATGATTCTCTGTGCCACGACCTTCACAGATTCGTGCCTGCATATGGGAAGCATGACAAGAAACTGCGTCTTGTTGCAGCGTGTAACCACATCTCCGATTCTGAGATATTTCTGAAGTATTTCTCCCAACCTGTCTGCCTCTTTTTCAAGTGAAAGATTTCCGGACATGTCAGCTTTTGGATATTTTTCATCGTGTACTGTAAACAGCCTGTCTCTTATACACATCTCCGAGCCCACGAGACGGAGCTACATCT
>CAMTFT010000006.1 GCA_947071365.1 uncultured bacterium
CACCTATTAAGTCGTCGGCAGCGTCAGATGTGTATAAGAGACAGGTTCTGAAACGGCTGCGGGGCCGGAATATCCCGACTCCGGTACTGCTTCTCACCGCCAAAAGCTCCGTGGAAGACCGGGTGGCCGGACTGGACTCTGGCGCGGACGATTACCTCGTAAAACCATTTTCATATGAAGAGCTTCTGGCCCGCATCCGTGTGCTGACACGAAGGCACTCCAGCCAGCTTACCTCCATCCTCACCATCGAAGACCTCACCATGAACACCGCATCCCGGACGGTGGAGCGCGCAGGACAAAAGATCACTCTGACCAGCAAGGAATATATGCTGCTGGAATACATGATGCACCATCCGAATATTCTCCTGACACGTTCCCAGCTTGAGTCAAAAGCGTGGGACAGCTCCTTTGAGGGCGGTTCAAATATCGTGGACGTATACATACGGTATCTTCGAAAGAAAATCGATGACGGGCATGAATTAAAGCTGATACACACAGTTCGGGGCCAGGGCTACTGCCTGAAGGGAAAACACACATGAAAAATCGTTCTATCAAATTTAAAATCACCTGCTGGTATACCTGCATTATGCTGCTTGTCTTTTTCATCCTCCTCGGCGGAACGCTTACCGCCTCTGAGTATTACAGTGAGGACAACATAAAGGAGGAGCTGCACGATGAAATAGAGGATCTGCAGGAGGAGCTTTTGAAGTATCCGGAATATTTCCCGGACAAAAGCCTCACTTCCTATTATGATGACGGTGTGATGCTGAGTATTTACGAGGATGACGGAAGTTTCATAAACGGCGTGCTGCCGGATGCTTTTCCTGAAAACATTTCACATCAGGAGAATCTTATCCGCAAGGTACAAAATGAGGGAAGGCACTGGTTTCTTGATGACCACCAGGTAACAATGATGGACGGTTCCCGGATATGGATCCGCGGCATATACTCATTCAGCTCCATTGCGTGGATGATTCAGCGTCTGACATTTCTGACCCGTATACTGTTTCCGCTCCTGATCTTTCTGACGGCATTTGTCGGATATCGGATGATCCAGCGTTCGCTCCACCCTATTCAGGAAATTATCAGCACCGCTGACACGATCACCGCCTCCGGCGCACTTTCCACGCGGCTCCCAATGCCATCCATACACGATGAGCTTTATGATCTGTCCGCCACCTTCAACCGGATGTTTGACAGTCTGGAGGAACATTTTCAAAGGGAACAGCAGCTTTCTTCCAATGCCGCTCACGAGCTTCGGACTCCCGTTTCCGTTATGCTTTCCCGCTGCGAATACTGTCTGGAAGAACTGGAGCTTTCCGACGCAGTGCGGGAGGAACTGAAACAGATCCGCCAGAAGCTGCTGCAGATGTCCGACCTGATCACTTCCCTTCTTGAAATCACACGAAGGGAGCGAGCTTCCTTCCATCCTGATTTTGAAGAGATCGATCTTCCGATGCTGGCGGAATCCGCCTCAGAAGAGCTGGAGGAAAAAGCTGCCCAAAAGGACATCCGGATCCACGTAAGCTGTGACCTGCATGATCCTGTAATCACGGCGGATATGGGAATGATCACCCGGCTTTTTATCAACATGATCGACAACGCCATCCACTACGGAAAGGAACACGGCTTTATCCAGATCCGTCTGAAGGAGCAGGACGACAGAATCCTCATCGAATTTGAAGACAACGGTATCGGCATCCCCGTCGATGCCCAGCAACAGATCTGGGACAGATTTTACCAGGTAGATTCCAGCAGCTCCGGTTTCGGCCTTGGTCTCCCACTCGTAAAGCAGATCATCGACTGTCATCACGGCACGATCTCGGTATCCAGCATTCCCGGGCGCGGCACGCTTTTTTCTTTTCTGCTGCCCCGGCATCAGGCTTGACTTATTTCCGGGAGAAAGAATATAATATCCTATGGCTTTAGTCCATATATTTTTAGAAAAAGGAGGTATCTTTATGAAATTCATATATCCTGCAATCATCAGGAAAACACAGGACGGCTTATTTAAGGCCACATTCCCCGACCTCGCCTGCTGCACGGCAGAGGGCGACACCGTGGAAGATACTGTTGACCGGGCAAATGAAGCGGCATACGACTGGATCTACCTTGAATTATCGGAGGACGGAGGCCATCTGCCGCCGGTCACAGACATCAGCGATTTGGAGACAGAGGAGGGAGACATCGTCCGGAACATCTGCGTCAACGTGCGCCTCACGGATGGCTGGGACGAATAGCATATGGTTCGTACTATATTAAAAGAAGTCAAAGAGTATAAGCGTGCATCGTTTGCTACTCCTGTATTCATGATACTGGAAGTGCTGATGGAAACGCTGATTCCTTTTTTGATGGCATCCATCATCGATCACGGGGTCAACGCCGGAGACATCCGCCATATCTACAAGACAGGCGGACTGATGATCGTGGCTGCTTCCATCGGCCTGCTGGCCGGAATGGCCGGAGGACGGTTCGGCGCAAAGGCGTCAGCCGGTCTCGCAAAAAATCTCAGGGAAAGCATGTTCAATCACATTCAGACCTTTTCCTTTTCCAACATTGACAAATTCAGCACAGCCGGTCTCGTGACCAGGATGACAACGGATATCACCAACATCCAGAACGCATACCAGATGGTGCTCCGCATGGCGATGCGCGCGCCGTCCAGTATGATCTGTGCGCTTTTCATGGCCTTCACCATCAATTCACGGCTGGCAAGTATTTATCTCGTGGCGGTGATCTTCCTTGCCATCATTCTGTTTTTCATTCTCCGCCATGCCACCAGGTATTTCCGGATGGCTTTTCCGAAATACGATGAGATGAACGCTTCGATCCAGGAAAATGTGTCCGCCATCCGCGTGGTAAAGGCATACGTCAGAGAAGAACACGAAACAAACAAGTTCAGACAGGCCAGCGAAAATATTTACCGTATTTTCATAAAGGCAGAGCACAACGTTATCGTAAATGCCCCGCTGATGCAGTTCACGGTCTACACCTGCATCATCCTGATCAGTTGGATCGGTGCAAAAATGATCGTTGCCTCTTCTCTTACCACCGGTGAGCTGATGAGCCTTCTGGCTTACTGTATGAATATCCTGATGAGCCTGATGATGTTGTCCATGGTATTTGTCATGATCTCCATGAGTACTGCCAGTATGGAACGTATCAGCGAGGTTCTCGGTGAGCAGAGTGATCTGGCGAATCCCGCGCAGCCTGTTATGGAGGTTGCAGACGGAAGCATCTCCTTCCGTCATGTGGATTTTTCCTACAAAAAAGACAGCCGTGAGCCGGTACTTAAGGACATCAATCTGGAGATCCGTTCCGGTGAGACCATCGGCATCATCGGAGGCACAGGAAGCGCCAAAACGAGCCTTGTCTCCCTTATCAGCCGCCTCTACGACGTGACAGATGGTGAGGTTCTCGTCGGCGGCAAAAATGTAAAAGACTACGATATGGAAACGCTGCGCAACCAGGTGTCCGTCGTACTGCAGAGCAACGTCCTGTTCTCCGGCACGATCTACGAGAACCTGCGCTGGGGAAATAAGGACGCCACCGATGAGGAATGTCAGGAAGCGTGCCGCCTCGCCTGCGCCGATGATTTCATCCGCTCCTTCCCCAAGGGTTACGATACATATATCGAGCAGGGCGGAAACAACGTTTCCGGCGGCCAGAAGCAGCGGCTCTGCATTGCCCGGGCGCTGCTGAAAAAACCGAAGATCCTGATCCTGGACGACAGCACCAGCGCCGTGGATACCGCCACGGATGCCAGGATCCGCCGGGCCTTCCGGGAGGATATTCCCGACACAACGAAGCTGATCATTGCCCAGAGGATCTCCAGCGTTCAGGATGCCGACCGCATCATCGTCATGGAGGAAGGTCAGGTTCACGGCTTCGGAACGCATGAAGAGCTGCTCTCCTCCAATGAGATCTACCGTGAGGTATACGAATCCCAGACAAAGGGCGGCGGCGATTTTGATGAAAAGGCAGGTGAATTGTAATGGCAGGTCCAATGAACCGCGCCCCGAGAGGCGTGAAGCCGCAGGTCGAAAATCCCGGCAGGCTGCTTATGCGGCTGATGCGTTACATATTCCGGGATTACAAAATACACTGTATCTTCGTATTTTTTCTGATTTTTGCGGGAGTAATCGCGAACGTACAGGGAACGATGTTCACAAAAAATCTGATCGACGATTACATTACACCGTTTCTTTTGAGTGACGCTCCCGACTTTTCCCCGCTGGCCCGGGCAATTTCCAGGGTAGCCGTATTTTACGCGGTGGGAGTCGTTTCCACGTATACATACAACCGTATCATGGTCGGTGTGACCCAGGGCGTACTGCGTGATCTGCGGAACGATCTGTTCGCACACATGGAAAAGCTTCCGATCAAATACTTTGACACGCACTCCCACGGCGATATCATGTCCGTATACACGAACGATATTGACACGCTGCGGCAGATGATAAGCCAGAGTATTCCTCAGATCATCAACAGCACCTTTACCATCGTCAGCGTGTTCATCAGTATGCTGATCCTGAACATCCCGCTGACTCTTGTCACGCTCGTCATGGTCAGTATCATGTTGTTCTGTACAAAGCAGGCCACCTCACGAAGCGGCAGATACTTCATGGAACAGCAGAAAAACCTCGGCGCTGTCAACGGTTACATCGAAGAAATGATGAAGGGCCAGAAGGTTGTCAAAGTCTTCTGCCATGAGGAAGAAAATAAAAAGAAATTCAAGGAGCTGAACGACCGGCTTTTCGTAAGCGCAGACAGAGCTCACACCTTCGCCAATTTTCTCGGCCCCATCAACGCACAGCTCGGCAATATCAGCTACGTTGTCTGTGCCATTGTCGGCGGCATCCTTGCGCTGAATCATGTGGGCGGATTTACCTTAGGCGGCCTTGCCAGCTTCCTGACCTTCAACAAAAGCTTCAATATGCCCATCAACCAGGTCAGCCAGCAGTTCAATTCCATCATCATGGCAATGGCCGGTGCTGACCGTATTTTCCGCCTGATGGATGAGACGGCGGAAGTGGATAACGGATACGTGACGCTTGTCAATGCCCGGGAGGAAAACGGTGTGCTGACGGAGAGCGAGGCCCGCACGGGACGCTGGGCCTGGAAGCACACGCATCAGGCTGACGGCTCTGTGGATTACAAGGAGCTACGCGGCGATGTCGTTTTTGACGGCGTTGACTTCGGATACACCGATGAGAAAATCGTGCTGCATGACGTGAAGCTGTATGCAACCCCCGGCCAGAAGATCGCCTTTGTCGGCTCCACCGGTGCGGGAAAAACAACGATCACAAATCTTATCAACCGTTTTTACGATATTCAGGACGGAAAAATCCGCTACGACGGCATCAATGTCAACAAGATAAAGAAGGATGACCTGCGCCGCTCTCTCGGCATCGTTCTGCAGGACACCCATCTGTTCACAGGAACCGTCAAAGAGAATATCCGTTTTGGAAAGCTGGATGCTTCCGATGAGGAAGTCATCGCAGCAGCAAAGCTGGCAAATGCAGACGGCTTCATCCGCCGACTGCCAAAGGGCTACGATACAATGCTCACAGGAGACGGCGCGAACCTGAGTCAGGGACAGAGGCAGCTTCTGGCAATTGCCCGGGCCGCCATCGCAGATCCGCCGGTGCTGATCCTCGATGAGGCCACCAGCTCCATCGACACGCGAACAGAGCGCATCGTACAGGAAGGTATGGACCGCCTGATGAACGGGAGAACGACCTTCGTCATCGCCCACAGGCTTTCCACGATCCGCAATGCGGACTGCATCATGGTGCTGGAACAGGGGCGCATCATCGAGCGCGGGACGCATGAGCAGCTTCTGGAGGAAAAGGGAAGGTATTACCAGCTATATACAGGGAACGCAATCGGAGCTTAACTATAAAATAAGAAAAAGGAGAAATGAACATGGCAAACAGAATGATTTTGAACGAAACGTCCTATCATGGAAAAGGCGCGATCCAGGAAATCGCAGGCGAAATCACAAGGCGAGGTTTCAAAAAGGCTTTCGTATGCTCCGGCCCCACGATCTACAAGCATGGAGTCACAAAGAAGGTGCTGGACGTACTGGACAGCGTAAACTGCCCGTATGAGGTATTTACGAACCTCAAGGAAAACCCGACGATCGAGAACGTGCAGAACGGTGTAGAAGCATACAAATCCTCCGGCGCTGACTTTATCGTAGCTGTCGGCGGCGGTTCTCCCATGGATACGTCAAAAGCCATCGGTATCATCATCAACAACCCGGAATTTGGTGATGTCAGAAGCCTTGAGGGCGTGGCTCCCACCAAAAATCCCTGCGTTCCGATCATTGCTGTTCCCACCACAGCAGGAACAGCCGCTGAGGTCACGATCAATTACGTGATCACCGACGTGGAAAAGAAACGGAAATTTGTCTGCGTAGACGTACACGATATCCCGATCGTATCTGTTGTTGACCCGGATATGATGTCCACCATGCCGAAGGGACTGACTGCCGCTACCGGTATGGATGCCCTGACCCACGCCATTGAGGGATACATCACAAAGGGCGCATGGGAAATGACAGATATGATGCACTTAAAGGCGATCGAGCTCATCTCCTCCTCCCTGCGCGGCGCAGTGGAAAATACACCGGAGGGACGTGAAGGCATGGCTCTCGGACAGTACATTGCCGGAATGGGCTTCTCCAACGTCGGACTCGGCATCGTACACTCCATGGCCCACGCCCTGGGCGCTCTGTACGATACGCCTCACGGAGTGGCAAACGCTATCCTGCTGCCGACCATTATGGAATTTAACGCGGACGCAACGGGCGAAAAATACCGTGAAATTGCAAGAGCTATGGGTGTATCCGGTGTTGACTCCATGACACAGGAGGAATACCGCAAGGCCGCTGTCGATGCAGTGAAAAAGCTTGCCTCCGACGTAGGTATCCCAGCAGACCTGAAAGAAATCGCAAAGGAAGAGGATGTACCTTTCCTTTCCAAAAATGCCATTGTTGACGCATGTACACCGGGTAATCCGAAGGATGTCACTCTGGAAGAGATCGAAGCGCTATACCGCAGCCTGCTGTAAATACAAGTAATGGGGGATAATATGGAACTGCAAATGAAGACTTCCCAGAAGCTTGGTGTATCACAGCGCATGATCGAATCCTCTGAGATCCTTCAGATGAATCTCGATGAGCTGCACCAGTATCTGGAGAACCTTTCTCTTGAAAATCCTCTGATGGAGCTTGAACCGCCTCCAGCAGAGCAAAAATACGATATACGGCGGATCTCTGCTCCTGATGAACAGAACCGTGTCTACGAGCGGCAGGACCGCAAGGATTCCCAGGATCTGTGGAATCTCAACACCAAAAATACGGAAACGCTCAGTGATTCCCTGATTTCCCAGCTCGGAGGGCTGAAGCTTACACATGCAGAGCGCCGGATACTGGAATATATAATCCTGAACCTGGAACCCAGCGGTTATCTGGGAATGGAGCTGCAGGATATTGCAGAGGCTGTGGAAGCGCCCCTTGAGGAGGTCACAAAAATGCTGCAGCTTCTCCAGACCATGGAGCCGGACGGCATCGGCGCCCGCTCCCTCCCGGAATGTCTGTGCATCCAGCTTCAGAAAAACCACCCTGAAGACGAGACAGCGCTTGCAATCGCCCGGGAATATCTGGAAATGCTGGGCAAAAACCAGCTTCCGGCCCTGGCCAAAAAGCTGCACCGGCCTCTGGACGAGATCCTCCGCGCCTGCCGCGTCATCCGCAGCCTGAATCCCCGCCCGGGAGCATCCTTCGGAGACCGCAGATATATGCAATACATCCACCCGGAGCTTGTGGTGGTAAAATTTCAGGGATATTACGATATATTGCTGAACGATGCCGCACTGCCGCCCATCCGTTTCAACAGCTTTTATCTGGACATGCTGCAGAATCACGATTCCGGTGAAGTCACCTCGTACCTGTCCGAAAAGAAAAAGCAGCTCGACTGGATCACGCAGTGTATGGAACAGCGAAACAAAACGCTTCTTTCCCTTGGCCGCCTGATCGTTCAAAAGCAGCAGAGCTTTTTCCAGAACGGTCCGGGATACCTGACTTCCTTCAGCCAGGCGGAAGCCGCTGCCATCTTAAACATTCACGAATCCACGGTTAGCCGTGCGGTAAAGGATAAATTCCTGCAATGCTCCTTCGGTATCTTCCCTCTCGGTTACTTTTTCGTGCAGGGGATGGAAGAAAAAGACAGAATAAAACGCAGAATTCGAGAGCTTATAGAAACAGAGGACAAAAAACATCCCCTCTCTGACCAGAAGATCAGCGACCGTCTCGCAGAAGAGGAATTAAGCGTGTCCAAACGCCTTGTCACCAAATACAGAAATGAACTCGGAATCCGGGAAGCCGCCGGACGGAAGGAATTTTAAGCATTAATAACTGGCCCAATCGCTTGTCTATTTCAGTGATTGAGCCAGTTATTTAATTTTCGATGTGCCAGAAAACAGGAGAATCACCCAATCCGTGTCATGGCTTTATTTTATACGTACGCAATACACTCCACTTCCACCAGTCCGCCCAGCGGCAGCTTCGCCACCTGCACACAGGAGCGCGCCGGATACTCTCCGTCAAAGTATGACTTGTAGATCTCATTCACCTTCGCGAAATCATTCATATCCGCCAGGAAGATCGTCGTTTTTACGATCTTGCTGTAATCGCTTCCCGCTTCCTTCAGGATCGCTCCCATGTTTTTCATGGAGCAATGTGCCTGCTCTTCCACCGTCTCAGGCATTTTTCCCACTGCCGGGTCGATGCCGAGCTGTCCGGAGCAATATACCATGCCGTTTACCTTCACCGCCTGCACGTACGGGCCGACTGCGCCCGGTGCGTTCGTTGTCGCAATAATTTCCTTTGCCATTATTTTACTACCTCTCTTCCCTTTTTCCTCAGTACCACGCCGTTTCTGTTACCGGTGTGTACGCCGTTTCTCACCGCAAACTCTCCGTTTACCATCACGTATTCGATTCCCGCCGGATACTGGATCGGGTCAGTAAATGTACCCTTATCGATCACGGTATCAGGATTGAAGATACAGATATCTGCGTATGCGCCCTGACGGATCTCGCCGCGGTCTGTCATATTGAAAGCTGTTGCAGGCTTCTTCGTCATCTTATAGACTGCCTCCTCCAGAGTCAGCGCCTTATCCTCTCTTACGTATTTTCCGAGGATCCTCGGGAATGCACCGTATACTCTCGGATGCGGCTTGCCGCCCAGCAATCCGTCCGTACATGCATTCATTTCCGGACGCTTCATGAAGAGCTGCACGTGCTCCTCCGTACCGTAGAAGTCCACCATTCCGACTGCATTTTCCTCTTCATACAGAAGATCAAAGGTAGCCGTATACGGGTCCGTGCCGCGAAGCTTTCCAAGCTCTGTCAGACTGAGGCCGACTGCATCCTGATTTTTCTCCGTCTTTACACTTGTGACAAAAATCTGGTCAAGTCCGGCAAATTCCACGAAGTTATCCCATCCCGGAATTCCGTGTTCAATATCATAGACCATCTTTTTGCGCAGCTCCTTGTCAGCCAGACGCTCCAGCACCTTGTCAGTTCCTCCATCATGTACCCAAGGCGGAAGGATCACACCCAGCATCGTGCTACCGGCCACGTACGGGTACTGGTCGAAGGATACGTCAATGCCCTCTGCCTTCGCCTTTTCCAGAAGACGGATGACATCGCCGATCTTATCCCAGTTCTTCTTTCCGCAGACCTTGAAGTGTGAATAGTGGATCTTTACGCCGGATTCTCTTCCGATCTTGATGACCTCTTCCATGGAATCAAGGATCGTATCTGCCTCGCTTCGCTGATGGATGACGAACCTTCCGTCATACTCTGCCACTACCTTGCACATCTCGATGATCTCCTTTGACTCGGAGTAAGCGCACGGCATATAGATAAGGCCTGTGGAGAGTCCGATCGCTCCCGCTTCCATCTCACGGCGTGTGATCTGGCGCATTTTTTCCAGCTCTTCCTCATTCGGAAGGCGGTTCTCCAGTCCCATTGCCTCCATACGGATATTTCCGTGAGGTACGAGATAGCATTCATTCAGTCCCGGCTCGGCCGCCTCGATCATATTCAGATAGCCTTCTGTCGTTTTGTATTCCCAGTTGATTCTGTCGCTGTCGCCGTCCAGCCCGGCAAGGTTCTTTCTCCAGGGGCTGATATATTCCACCGGAAGCGGAGCCATGGAAATACCGTCCTGGCCGAGGATTTCCGTCGTAATACCCTGCATCACCTTCGGTCTTACCTCCGGCTCCACGAGGAGCTGCAGATCACTGTGGCTGTGAGTATCAATAAAGCCCGGAGCTACGACAAGCCCCTTCGCGTCAATGACTTCCATACCCTCTTCTGCACAGATCTCACCGATCTTCACAATTTTATCATTCTCTACCAACACGTCTGCTGTATAACCCGCCTTACCGGTTCCGTCTACAACAAAACCGCCCTTTATCAACTTTTTCATGTTTTCCCTGCTCCTTTCTGTTAATCCTCCAGCTCGATTTCCGGTGCCGGCGCAACGCCCATAGCGCGCTCAATCGCTGATACTGCAAAAATTACCACCAGCGCCACGATACCGCCCGGTACCATTGCACTCAGTCCCCACGGCGTATTCAGCCCGTAGATCCAGTACGCTGCCACAGCAGTTCCTGATACGATGGAGATAAAACCTGCCCGCTGTGTAACATTTTTGTAGAAGAGACCGCAGATAAATGCTGCGAACGGGCCTGCGCTTCGAAGGGCAAATGCTCCCATCATAACGCTGATGATGTTGGATGCCGTCAATGCCACGAACAGTCCCTCTGCTCCCACGATCACCATGACAACTCTGGAAATCCAGATCTCCTTCTGGTCATCCTGCTTTCCTCCGTTGATATACGGACGGAATACGTCGTTCGTGAACATGGTTGCCGTACCGATCATATTTCCGGATGCAGAGCTCATGGTAGCTGCCACTACGGCTGCAAGAACGATACCTGCCACAACTGCCGGTGCAAACTGCATCGTAGCGTCTGCCAGTGCATTCTTCTGCGGGCCGCTTGCATATCCATCGATGCAGACGTATGCCATCAGGCCGATGATTGCCGGAACAATAGCGTAGACTGCGGAGAGAACTCCTGCAATCAGGGAACCGACCTTCGCAGATTTTCCATCCTTCGCAGAACAGTACGTCTGAACGATCTCCTGTCCTGTGGGGAATGTCATAAAATACATTGCGATATAGCCGATAACAGTCGGGATACCGATCTTCGTCATGCTGAGCATATCCATATTTGCACCGGTGCTGTCCGTTAAAGCTTTTGCCTTTGCAAACAGGTTTGACAGACCGCCGATCTCCTGATTGTTGACCATAACGATCATTGCCACTGCCATACCAACCGTGATAAACAGCACGTGCATCAGGTTTGCCGCTGCTACAGACTGGAAGCCGCCCACCATCGTGTAGATGATGACTACGATGGTAATAATGATTGCCGCCGTTTTAAAATCCAGTCCTGTTACTACATTGATAATGGATGCCGTTGCGATGATCTGCGCGCCCGTTGCCATAAAAAGCGCTGCGATCGAAGTAAATGCCGTAAAAATATGGGACGCTTTTCCATACCGCTTGCTGATGATCTGCGGAACGGTGCTGGCCTGTGCCTTACGGAAATACGGGGCAATAAAGGATACGAGAACGAATCCAATACCTGCCGCAACCACATACCAGCATGCGGAAAGTCCGTAGCTGTATACGTTTGTCGCAATACCTGTCGTGCTGGCGCCTCCTGTGTTTGCCGCAAACAGCGTACCTGCAAGCACCAGCGGCCCCAGAGATTTTCCGGCCATCAGGAAATCCTCATTGCTCTGTTTCGACTGCTTTGACTGTTTCTTTTTGGAAACCACCAGTCCGAGGACGATGGTCAGCGCCATATAAATAAATATGATGATCAATGCTGTTGTCTGTTTACTGCTCATACTGCTTCCCCCTTTATTGTTTCTGTTTCAACACAATGCTTTCCTTATTTCAGAAGTGCTTTCATCACTCCATAGTAGCAATCCGTCACCTTTACGAGCTGGTCTGTCTCAATGTACTCATTTACTGTATGAGCCAGATTTTCCTGAGACGGCCCAAGGCCGAAGGTTTTGATCTTTGCTTCGCCTGCATAGTGGCTGCCGTTCGTACAAAAATTGTACTGCGTGATCTCCGGCGTATAACCCATCTGCTCCAGCTCTGCCTTTACATCCTGTACGAACTCATCCTTTTCGTCGTACAGCCATCCCGGGAAGAAACGCTCTCCCGTGATCTCATTGCCGGTATGGCAAAGCTCTTTTCCTGTCGCATACGATACCTTTGCCTTAAGCTGCGGGTCTTCCTTCATCAGCTCATCCAGAAGCTTCTGGATCGGCTCCAGCACGCTCTCCTTCGTTTCTCCCACGAGAAGGCGTCTGTCATATGTTGCACGGCAGTATTCCGGTACAACGGAAGCTCCCGGATACGGAGAGGATTTGATATCGGTCAGCTCCAGAATGCCGTCTCCCAGCACTGGATGGTGTGTCGGCTCCAGAGTGCGGATCGCTTCGATCACCTTCGCCATCTTGTAGACTGCATTGATACCCTTCTCCGGGTTTGCGGAATGACACGGCTTTCCGAAGGTCTCCACAACGATCTCCCCGCGGCCTCTCTGCCCAATCTTGATATTAAGCCGGGAAGCCTCACCGATCACCACGTAATCCGGCTGAACCGCCCTGCTGATCTCCCGTGCGGCTACTCCCTCAAAGCACTCCTCATGGACTACGCCTGCCACATAGATCTCTCCGGCAAAATCCTTTCCCATATCTTTTGCGAAGGCTGATGCTGCCGTCACAAAACCGGCTACCGCTCCCTTCATATCGCTGGTGCCGCGTCCGTAGATCTTCCCCTCATGAATCTCTGCCGCAAAAGGCGGATACATCCATTCGCTCTCGTCCGTTACCGGCACCGTATCGATATGTCCGTCAAACAGAAGCTTTTTGCCCGGCCTGTTTCCCTTAATGCATCCAATAATATTTCCGTACTTATCCACTGTCACGGAATCAAAACCTGCATCCTTCATTGCCTCGGACAGTACGCTGACAACGCCTTCCTCATGGCCGGAATAGCTTTTCTGACGGATCAGTTTCTGACAAAGTGCAATTACCTCTTCCTGTCTCTCTCTATTTAACATCAATCATTTCCTCCTGTTATTTGCAATATATGCTGCTCACATACGCATTAAATCTGTCGTTGCAGATATGTGTCTTACACATCTGGAAGTTTACCGCTCCTGGTATATGGTGCTACGCGCTGGGAATCTGCCGTCCCTTATATGTGGTGCTGCGCTGGGGAATCTGCCGTCCCTGATGCGCGATGCTATGCACTGAGGAATCTGCCGTCCCTGATGCGCGATGCTATGCACTGGGAAATCTGCCGTCCCATACAATTGCTTTGTAATTTTCCTTATCCGTATCACCCTCCGTACTGAAGAACAGGACGCGGGAGTTCTCGTCCAGACCAAGCTGCTTTCTGATGTCTGAAAGCTGCGGATTCGTCATGATCTCCGCCACACAGCCAAAGGCTGCCGCTCCGCTTTCCCCGGATACTACACGGTCGTCTTTTCCGGCCGGATTTCCAAGAATGCGCATGCCCTTTGCCGCTACGTAGTCCGGGCATGAGATGAAATAATCCGCATGATCCTTCAGGATCTCCCAGCCGATGCTGCAGGGTTCTCCGCATGCCAGCCCTGCCATGATGGTATCCATGTCTCCTGTCACGAAATGACGCTCTCCGTCATTCGCCTCGGCAGTCCGGTACAGGCAGTCCGCCTTATTCGGCTCCACGATCGTAATGACCGGTCTGTCCTCCCCGTATATCGCGGAGAAAAGTCCTGTCACCGCGCCTGCCATAGAGCCTACGCCAGCCTGCAGGAAAATGTGGGTCGGCTTTTCCGGAATCTGCTCCAATGCTTCCAGTCCCATGGTTCCGTAGCCCTGCATGATCCAGGTCGGAATATCCTCGTATCCCTCCCAGGCCGTATCCTGCACCATGACCCAGCCCTTCTCTTCTGCCTGGCTGTTGGCAAGGCGAACCGCCTCGTCATAGTTCAGATCCGTGATGCTTGCCTCGGCGCCCTCGGCCCGAATGTTCTCCAGCCGCTCCTTCGCGCTTCCCTTCGGCATGTATACCACCGACTTCTGTCTGAACTGATTCGCAGTCCATGCAACGCCCCGGCCATGGTTGCCGTCCGTCGCAGTCACGAAGGTGATATCCCCCAGTTCCTTCCGAACCTCCTCTGAGATCAGCGTCTGATAGTCCACCTCGGAGATCTTTTTCCCAAGCCGCTGTGCCAGATAGTTGCCGATGGCGTAGCTGCCGCCCAGTACCTTGAACGCATTCAGACCGAAACGGTAGGATTCATCCTTCACGTACACATCCCCGAGTCCGAGATACTTTGCCGTCTCCGGAAGATGCTGCAGCGGAGTAGCCTCATAGACCGGAAAACTTCTGTGAAATTCCCTTACCTTTTCAGCAGATTCCCTGCTTAAAAAGGCCAGGTCACACGTACATTCTCCGTCATGTGTTCTTTTGGCAATCTTAAATTCCTCTTTCATCTTTTCCTTCCTTTCTTTTTTCATCTACCCTTATATATTGCAATTTCCGTTCCCATTTCTGTTTTTTCGATATGTTCTTACACTGTCTCTTATACACATCTC
>CAMTFT010000007.1 GCA_947071365.1 uncultured bacterium
ACCCTGCTTTCCTTTTATCTGTCACCGGCTGCGCCCGAGCCACCCTGCTTTCCTTTTATCTGTCACCGGCAGCCCCGGCGGTTTTCGCATCACCTCGCCCGGCTTTTCCGGTACTCCTTCGCATCAACGGTTCAGCGCACCGCGCCGATCAGCTCATTGATATCTGCTACTTTATGTCTTTCCATATAATTCGCAATACCGTCGATCACTTCCAGCGTAGCCGTTGGATTGCGGAAATTCGCCGTTCCCACCGCCACTGCCGTAGCTCCTGCCAGAATGAATTCCAGTGCATCCTCCGCTGTGACGATCCCTCCCATGCCGATGATCGGAATGGAGATCGCCTGAGCCGTCTGGTAAACCATGCGCACCGCAATCGGATGAACGGCAGGCCCGGATACACCGGCTGTCCTGTTTGCAACGGCAAACGTCCTGCGTTCCGTATCTATTTTCATTCCCGTCAGCGTATTGATCATGGATACAGCATCGGCTCCGCCTGCCTCAGCGGCCCTGGCGATCTCCGTGATATCCGTCACATTCGGACTGAGCTTCATGATGACCGGCTGCTTTGCCCGCTGTTTTACCTCCCGGGTAATCGCTTCCACCGCCCTCGGATCCTGTCCAAAGGCAATGCCGCCGCATCTGACATTCGGGCAGGAGATATTGATCTCCAGCATATCGACGCGCTTCTCCTCCGCCAGACGCTCCACCACCTCACAGTATTCCTCCGAAGAATGGCCGCAGACATTTACGATCACCTTCGTATCATACTTTTCGAGGAATGGCAGATCCCGAAAGCAGAACGTATCGATGCCCGGATTCTGCAGTCCGATGGCATTCATCATGCCGCCGCGGATCTCCGCGATACGCGGTGTCGCGTTGCCCGGCCACGGCTCACTCGCCACACCCTTTGTCACCACCGCTCCCAGTCTGGAGAGATCGACAAAATCACTGTATTCCATTCCGGAGCCGAAGGTGCCGGAAGCTGTCATGACCGGATTTTTCAGTTCGACTCCGGCAATATTTATTTTCATATTATGCATAATCTGTCTCCTAATATCATTTCATCCATGAAGCCGCAGATTCCGATGGTTCTACCGATATCTGTCCTGATGATTCTACCGACATCTATATAGAAGCTCCGGTTCTACAGTTCCACATCCCCGGCAAGAAATACCGGGCCTTCCTTGCAGATACGCTTGTTATGTACTCTGGAATGGTCATCCACCTCTTTTGACTTGCAGACACACGCAAGGCATGCCCCAATTCCGCAGGCCATCCGCTCTTCCATAGAGATCCAGCATTCGATCCCGTTCTCTGCGGCGTATGATTTGATGGCCCGGAGCATCGGCGTCGGGCCGCACGCATAGATCACGTCAGCGCTCAGGCCGTTCTCCCGGATACAATCCAGTACATTTCCCTTTGTTCCGGCGCTGCCGTCCTCTGTCGCCACATACAGCGCTCCGTTCTTTTTCAGCTCCTCCGTCAGGAAAAGCTCATCGCGATAGCCGACCACGGCCTGTACTTCTCCCTCGATCTCCTTCGAGAGCTGCACCATGGGCGGAATGCCGATCCCTCCTCCAATCAGGAAGGCTTTCTTTCCCCTGGGGCAGCGCTCCAGCGGGAACCCATTGCCTAAAGGCCCCAATATATCAAGATGATCCCCCGGTACGCAACGGCTGAACTCTTCCGTCCCTTTCCCTGCGACGCGGTAGACGATCCGAAGTGCATTTTTCTCTTTATCCGTCTCACAGATACTGATCGGGCGCGGAAGCATCCGGCCGGAATCGTTGCTGTATACGGAAATAAACTGCCCCGGCGCAGCCGCCGCTGCGATCCGCTCCGTCTGCAGCCACATACTGAATATCTGACCTGCAATCTGCTCCTGAGAAAGGACGACTGCCTGCTCTTTATATTTCTCTGACATTTTATTCTCCTATCGTGCCTGAAGCGCGCCGTTAATATCCTCGATCATATCGATCACTGCCTGGCGGCTGGCCCCTGCAAAGTTCTCAGCGCCGAATGCCGCATACTTTTCCTGCTTGTACGCTGCAATAATTCCTCTGGAGGAATTTACGATCGCACCGAGGCCATCCTCATTAAAATAATGAACGAGGTCTGATGCCTTACCGCCCTGTGCGCCGTATCCCGGTACAAGGATGAAGGATTTCGGCATCACCTTACGCAGCACCTTGCCCATCTCCGGGTACGTAGCGCCTACGACTGCTCCCACATAGCTGTATTCTTCGCCCATGCAGGAATCGGCCCACTGCGCCACCTTTTCTCCCACCAGCTCATACAGCGGTCTTCCGTCCACCGTGCGGTCCTGGAACTCTCCGCTGGAAGGATTGGAGGTCTTCACAAGAATGAACAGCCCCTTCTTTTCCTCCTTACATACGTCGATGAAGGGCTTGATACCGTCCGTTCCAAGATAAGGATTTACCGTAGCAAAATCTTCACCGAAGGGTGTCAGAAGCTGGCTTCCCACCTTCACTTTGCCAAGGTGTGCCGTCGCATACGCTGCGGAGGTAGAACCGATGTCTCCGCGCTTTACGTCTCCGATCACCACGAGACCCTTTTCCTTACAATAATCTACTGTCTTCTTAAATGCCATAAGGCCCGGAATTCCGAACTGCTCATACATCGCGATCTGCGGCTTCACCGCCGGAATCAAATCATATATCTCGTCTACGATGGCCTTATTGTACTGCCATACTGCCTCGGCAGCTCCCTCCAGCGTCTCGCCAAATTCCGCAAACGCTTTCTTCGTAATATGCTCCGGGATGAACCCCATCATCGGGTCCAGGCCCACTACTACAGGTGCATTTGTCTTTCTGATGTTCGCAATCAGTTTCTGAATCATGATCTTCCCTCGTCTCTTTCTTCTTCATTTTCAGGTTATTCTAACATATGGACGATATGCCTGCAAGTCAAACGTTCTTCCTGCCGCCCCGCACATATGCTGCCGCATATTTCAAGACACCATTCACGGCATAAGCGCAGAACAAGATTCCCGATGATATTGGGCCGAAGCCGGCATACCGGTATGCAAAATACGTCATTTTGGCTGATTTCAGCTTGCCGCCTGATTTGCCGCTGGATGTCAGCCTGTATTTGAGCAGCGGTTCATTGACCGCCGCTGCCCGCTTATATTTCTTCAAAATACCCAGCCATGTGATATAGTCCTCATGACTGTCCTCGTGGGCCATGGGAAATTCCCGGGCCGCCTCCGTCTTCAAAAGCACGGAGGAACAGTTGATGCAGTTGTGGAGCAAAAGAGAAGGGTACGTGATCCGCTCCCGGACTGCAATGACACGCCCGGTACTCTTTCCCTCCGGCGTCACCAGCTCCCTGGCTGTGGAGCACAGTACAACGCCTTCTTTCTTTATCAGATCGAGCTGTTTTTTCAGCTTGTCCTTCTCCCACCAGTCATCGGCATCGAGAAATGCAACGTACTCTCCCCGGGCCAGCTTTACGCCGCGGTTTCGCGTAGCTGCCGCTCCGAGATTCCGGTCGTTCTTCAGATAGCGCACCTGCGGTATCTCCCGGTACTTTTCCATGACAGTATCCAAATCGTCCGGCGACATGTCATTCAGTACAAGAATCTCCAGCGGCACATCCTGCATCAAAGCAGAATCTATGGCCTGCTCTATCGTGGATGCACAGCCGTATGCTGGCATCACCACCGATACGAAAATATTCTCCGGTTCCTTAATTCCCATTTTGCGCCCTCTTCTGCTCCTTTTCGGCTCTTTCCTTTCCGCCGGTCGCCGCTGTCGTCTGCCACTGCTCCACGCCCTCCGTATTCTCCTTCTGGAAGAGGATCTTGATCGTCGTGGCAATGAGCTGCAGGTCGAGCAGGAAAGAATAATTCTCAATATACGTCAGATCCAGTTTCAGCTTGTCATACGGTGTCGTATTGTATTTTCCGTATACCTGCGCGTATCCCGTCAGCCCGGCCTTCACCTTCAGACGGTATGCAAATTCCGGAATCTCCTTCGTATATTCCGCCGCGATCTCCGGGCGCTCCGGGCGCGGCCCCACCAGGGACATCTCGCCCTTAATGATATTGAAGAGCTGGGGCAGCTCGTCGAAATGAATATTTCGAAGGATCTTTCCCACCGGTGTCACACGGCTGTCACCCTTCATGGCAAGGCGGGCTCCCTGCTTCTCCGAATCCACCCGCATGCTGCGGAATTTGTAGACCATGAATACCTTTCCGTCCTTCGTCAGACGCTCCTGCCTGTAAAAAACAGGGCCTCCGTCGTACCCCTTTACAAGCAGCGCGATCAGAAGGAAAAGCGGGGAAAGGACAACAAACATGGCTACGGAGCATACCACATCAAAGATCCGTTTGATCACCTGCTTTTCCACCGTCAGCCCGCAGTTGCGGAACAGAAGCAGCGGCGTGTCAAACATGTGTATCTTTTCCGAGCTCATGATCATAATATCCGAAATCTTCGGCTGGCAGTAACACCGCCTGTTGTTCTCAAAGCAGTATTTCAGGAACATGTTCCGTTCATGGGAAGGAATATCTCCTATCATGACCGCCTCATGCTTCAGTATCTCCCGCTTGATCCGCTCCTCGCCCGCTTTCAGAGAAATCGTTCCTGTTATGATATATTTGTCTTTTCGGCCCTCCATCTTCTGCATCAGCGGCTTCGGACTGAACTTGCCGTATATGAGCAACACCCTGTGGGGCGGATAGATGCGCGCATAGATCAGCCGCATGAAAAGCACCCATAGAATGACCGCCACAAGATTAAAGCCAGTCACCCGCAACATCGGGTCAATATACTGCATGAATCTCCAGCGGCCAATCAAAGCGAGCTGGATGTACGCAATAATATTCACCAGAAGCACCGAAAAAATCTGGGACAACAGCACGTCAAGCACGCGCTGATACCCCACCTTAAAAGCGGAAAAAAGCTTCGATATCAGAATCACCATCAGCGCATAGAGCACGATCAGCGCCCAGTGTCCCCAGTATCCGTACCGTCTTCCGATGATCTCCTTCACATGATATTCGTGAAACCATGCGTACGCAAAAGCTCCCGTCTGGATCGCAACGATCAGGACTGAAGCCAGAAACATAATCAGTCTCTTATACTGTTCTCTCTTCCTCACTCTGTTACACTCCTCTTTCGTTAATGTCAGTGTGCGGATAACGCCGTGTCATTCTCAGCGGCGTATCAATCATTTATTATAGAACACTTCCTGAAAAATAACAACCACAAAGGAAGAGCTCTCTTATAGAAATCTTAAGATTTTTTCTTCCGGGGCGGGTTGCATTATGGATTTACAATCGTTATAATGGTAGAAAGAAATAACTGTCAGCAGAAGAACTTTCTGCCAGCAATAAAAAGGGGAGGAATATATGAGAATCAAAAAACTGATTTCTGCCTTCTGCCTTGCAGCCGGCCTCGTTCTGGCCGCTCCTGTGATCTCATCTACGGTGGGTATACCGGACACCATGTCTACCGTTTCCGCCGAAGAAGGATGGCAGCAGGATACCAATGGCTGGTATTACCTGCAGGGCGACACAAGGCTGTTGGGGCTGCAGTCGATCGGCGGCTACCAATATTACTTTGACGCAAACGGGTATCGCGCTTCCGGCCCGGTAAAGATCGGGAAGTACACCTACTGTTTTCATCCTGAGACGGGAAGGCTGTGTACCGGAGTATCCGGCCTTGCCCAGATGGGCTCCGATACGAATGTATACTACTACTTTACGGGTTCCAAGAAGGGTATCGTCTACACCTCCAGATGGGTGAAGACAAAGGGCCGTTACTATTACGCGGATGCAGAGGGAAAGATCAAGCTCGGCACGATAAAGGTCGGCTCCAACCTTTACCACATCACGAGAAAGGGCCGCCTTACTTCTTATAAGCGTTCCTCGTACGACAACAATTATTACTATGCCACTTCAAAGGGCGTACTGAAAACCGGCCTGCAGAAGATCAGTGGAAAATACTACTATTTTAATAAGAAGACGGGCATGCGCCAGACTGGTATGGTAAAGGTCGGCAAAAAGACATACTACTTCAATAAAAAGACCGGCGTTGCAAAGTCCGGCTGGGTAAAGACCGGCGGAAAGTATTATTACTTCGGCAAGAATTACCGCAAGCTGACAGGCTTCCAGACCATCAAAAATAAAAGATATTATTTTGATCCGGAAAATAACGGTGCCAGAGTACAGAACGGCTGGAAAAAGATTGGCAAATACTATTACTACTTCAACACGAAGGGCGTGATACAGACCGGCTTCTTCAAAGTAGGAAACAATACGTACTACGCGACTTCAAAGGGTATCAGAAAACGCGGCTGGCAGACAGTCCTCGGCCGCAAGTATTACATGGATAAGTCCACCGGCGTTGTAAAGACCGGCTGGTTCACCTACAAGAATAAGAAGTATTATCTGAACCCGGTAAAATCCTCTACCACGTATGGAGCTGCCAAGACCGGTTTCGTGAAGATCAAGGGCACCTGGTACTACTTCAATACGAACGGCACCATGAGAACCGGATGGCTGATCGACAACGGTAAATACTATTACTTCGATAAGTCCACCGGCAAGATGTTAACGGGCAAACAGGTCATCGATGGAAAGACGTATGATTTTGGCAAGAGCGGTGCATATTCCAAGAAGATCACCGGAGCGTGGAGAGTGGAAGTCAACCGCAAGGACTGCTTCGTAGTCGTATACCGCGGCGACACACCGATCAAAGGTTTTGTCTGCTCCACGGCTTCCAACAGAAGCAACACACCGACCGGCACCTTCAGGATTCTTGATAAGCTCCGCTGGCATGAGCTGAACGGCCCTACCTGGGGACAATATTGTTCTCATATTACGAGTGATATCCTGTTCCACTCCGTGCCGAACAGACGCTACAACGACAATCATTCCCTGAAAGCCGATGCCTACAACAAGCTCGGTACTCCGGCTTCCGGCGGATGTATCCGTCTTACTGTCGGTCATGCCAAGTGGCTGTATGACAACGTTCCGGTAGGCACAAAGGTTATCGTCAGCGACAGCGTTGCCCGCCCGAAGAATTTGACCATCGAGCAGGCTCCAAAGATTCCGTTGTCTCAGAATTATGACCCGACGGATCCATACGCATAAGCAGAATATTGAGAATATTTCACGTGAGGGTGTCGCAAAATAGCAGAAAGCCACAAGTTATGGTACATGTCCACTCGGTCAAATACCTCAGCTTGTACCCAACTGGATTTTGCGGCACCCTCATAAAAAATACGGTTCTGAAAATATTCAGAACCGCTTTTTTACTCCCGCCAGCAACGGGGTATTTGATTTACACTTATATCTGCCAACTGCCTTACACACTTTCAATATAGGCTGCCAGCGCTTCCGCCGCTTCCTTTTCATCTATCCCACTGCACGCAAGAACCACCTCATCGTCCTGCTGCACACAGGCGCTTAAAAGACTGAGAACGCTTTTGGCGTTGAATTCCCTGTTGCGGAAACGCAGCGTGATCTTCGAGTCATATGCCAGCGCCTTCTGGCACAGTTCTCCAGCGGGCCTCAAATGCAGACCTGCAAGGTTTTTTACAATCAGCTTTTTCTCAATCAAGTCTATTCCCCCGCATCTTCACTTTTATTCTCCTGGGGCTGCTCTGCCGCAGTCACCACCAGCTTAACATCTGAAACCAGCTTATATCCCTCCGGCAGTTCGATCTGCACCGGTATCTCATACGTTCCCGGCTCTGCGCATGCTGCCAGATCAATACTTCCCTTTACATTGCTTACTTTTATTACATTCGCTGCACTCTCTGCATGAATGATAACCGGTATCTCGTCCGCAGGTGAGAAGGTCAGACTCATATCCTCCGGCCGGTTCCGTACCTCGAGGTTCGACAGCGGGAGCATCAGCGTGCGATCCCCGGTCTTTTCGATTTTGACGGAAACCGTCACAATCGGAGACGATCCATCTGCCAGCCGTATTCCCTCGCGCCCCGCAAGGGACTCTGTGAGATCAAAGTCTTGGGAGAACTCTTTCTCCGCTCCCTCTACCGAGATCGTATCATTCAGAACAAGCTTGCCGCCAAGAGCTGCAAGAGCACGCTCCGTTCCGACGAGATTGACCGAAGACGGAACCATCGTCATGCCTGTATAGCGGTATCCCTCCGCCGGAGTACCCGTCACTTCGATTTCCAGCGGAATGCCACTGGCCACCTCCCAAAGGGATACATCCACCATAACGGCATTCTCGGAAAGCAGCACGCCGTCCGAATCCTTGATCTGAAGCCTGCTCATCTGAGCTGCCGTAAAGTCTACGCCATCCTTGTCAATGATCCGCAGCGGAGCTGTCAGCCTCTGGTCAGAGCTGATATTGTTCACCTTGATATCAGCCACCACCTGGTTGATCCGGTTAATCATGCTCTCCGGGCCTGCAATCAATACGCTCTTGCCCTGGACAACGGACGTCTCGCCCACCTCGTATCCGTCCGCCGGTTCCCCGGAAGACTTGATATTCACTGCGAATTCGCTCTGTTTCCTCTGCTCCAGCTTCACCTTCATGGAAGGCGGTGAAACTTCTATCTCGTCCCATGTCACCGCCGAATTGCTGCAGGTCACCGTAAGCGGCACAGAATCCATTTCGTTCAGGTTCTCCATATCTGCAATGACCGTAAAATCATCCCTGGTCAGGCTGTTCAGAATCCTTCTGCGCTCCGTCACCTTCAGCACCACATTCATATCGGAAACGACATCGAAGACCTTGTCGATCTCCGTCACACTGTCTTCGTTCATGAGCTGAATCTCCACCCGGTACATCTGGGACTTCACCGGATTATCTATATTTACAACAAGAAGCCAAATCAAAAATGCCACAACGAGAGAAAGAAGCTTCAGACTCAGGTTGCCGGTCCATTTACGCTTCATTTTTATTCCAACCTTTCCAAAATTTGAATTTCTTCGGTGCTGTTGATTTGTTCTGCAGGATAATGAGCTGCTCCTTCAAAACGTCCGCCGGAACGTTGCGCTTCAGCTCTCCCTTGTAGGCAATGGAAATATTGCCTGTCTCCTCTGAGACGATCACCGTCATGGAGTCCGTCACCTCACTGATACCCACTCCGGCCCTGTGCCTCGTCCCAAGCTCCTTGCTCAGCATCATATTGTCAGAAAGGGGCAGATAACACGTCGCAGAAGTGATCCGGTTGCCCTTGATGATCACAGCGCCGTCATGCAGCGGTGTATTATGTTCGAAAATATTGATAAGGAGCTGGCTTGTCACGACAGAATCCAGCACGATTCCAGTACGCTCGTATTCATCCAGACGGATATTCTGTTCAATCACCATCAAAGCGCCCGTCTTGACTTTGCTCATCTCTGACGCGGCTTTGACGATCTCATTTACCGTCTTATCGCTGAAGCGTTCTGAG
Organism: uncultured bacterium; assembly: GCA_947071365.1. Lineage (GTDB taxonomy): Bacteria > Bacillota > Clostridia > Lachnospirales > Lachnospiraceae > Choladousia. Next base: position 9,400 of record CAMTFT010000007.1, read on the forward strand.
ACCTCGCGGTTCGTATCAATGATCGGGATCAGCGACGCTACGATCTGCTTTTCTCCGAGCTGCTCCAGCGCCCGCCGAAGCTCCGGCTGGAAAATCACCAGTGCGGCCATGATCGCGATATCGATGGCCTGCCTCACGATAAACTTCAGCGTATCCATACGCAGGATATACACGACGGATACGAAGCATATCAGTACCATGATCCCCTTCAGAAGCGTCCATGCCTTTGTATTTTTGATCCAGAGCAGGACGTTATATACGAGCAAAGCCAAAATGAGTATTTCCAGTATGTTCGTAAATGTAATATACGAAATCGGAACGGTAAATAACTTTAAATAACTGTTCAGCCATACCTTTACTGCGCTCATTTTGCCTTCTCCTTTCTTTTATTTTTTTAGTATATCACAAATTTTCAATTGTGCATACCGCCTTTTTTCCTTTTCCGCTGCACAAAACGATAAAAAATATACTTTCCGCACCTGCGTTTTTTAATACCTTCGCGGCCTCGTCCATCGTGCTTCCCGTAGTATAGACGTCATCCACCAGCAGAACTCTTTTGAAACCAATAGTTTCTCCGGCCACAGCCATGCTTCCCTCCAGGTTTTTCATCCGCTCCTTCCGGTTCAGCGATTTCTGGGCGGCGGTCTGCTTCACACACCGAAGAAACTTCTTTTTCACCGGGATGCCCGTCAGACGGCTGATATGCTCTGCCAGCAATTCCGACTGGTTGTAGCCCCTCCGGCGCTTTCTTCGCGGATGCATGGGGATCGGAAGGATCACCTCCGGCTTCCACCGCGGCAGCTCCGATGCCACGGCCTGTACCATTTCTTCCGCGTAAAAAGGCAGATAATCCCGCCGGTTATCATGCTTCATCCTGTAAACAGACCTGCGCATCGCTCCCGTGTACGTAAAAGCCGCCCTGCCGCGTTCAAATTCGTGGGGATATTTCCGGCAGTCTTCGCAGTATTCCTGCTCCTGTCCCGCCACAGGCTTGCCGCACTTCATACACGACGACCCCTTGATCCGCGGCAGGCTCTTCTCACATTTTGGACAACACCCCTTTTCGTGCAGCCCCAGTATCGTATCACAGCATACGCAGCGCGGAGGGTATAGCAGAGCAAGGAGATAATTTTTCACACTCTTATTATGTATTTCCTTCAACTACACTCCCCCTGCTCCGTCAGTTCACGAATACGGTCTGCCAGGGCAGTATACCGTTTCTGCTCCACCGTATTGTCAATCATGTAGTTGAACGTCGTATCATCTCCCACCACTGTAACACATTTTCTTGCCCTCGTCACAGCCGTGTAGAGAAGGTTCCGGTTCATCAGCATACGCGGGCCTGATAAAAGCGGTATCACCACCGCCGGATACTCGCTTCCCTGGGACTTGTGGATGGTGACTGCGTAGGCAAGCTCCAGCTCCTCCAGTCCTGAATACGGGTACTCCACCATGCGGTGCTCGTCAAACTCCACCGTAACACGTTCCGTATGCAGATTAATTTCCCGTATAACGCCCAGGTCGCCATTAAAGATCCCGACACCCTTTTCCACCGGAATGCCGTATCGCCCCCGAATCTCCCACTCGAGCTGGTAATTGTTCTTGATCTGCATTACCTTATCGCCCTCCCGGAATATCTGGCTGCCCTGCTCATGCTCGCGCTTGTTCCGATCCGGCGGATTTAAATATTCCTGTAAAATGCGGTTCAGCCGTTCCACGCCCAGAAGTCCCTTCCGCATCGGTGTCAGAACCTGTATATCATACGTATCTGCATTTACGTAGCGCGGCAGCTTCTCCCGGATCAGTTGGATCACAATGCTGATGATCACATTCGCATCGTTCCTTTTTAAAAAGAAGAAATCCCTGCTTTTATTATCCAGCGAAACACGTTCGCCCCTGTTGATCTTATGCGCGTTTACGACAATATCACTCTCCGACGCCTGCCGGAAGATCCTCGTCAGACGAACCACAGGAACCTTACCGGACTCTATGATATCCTTCAGTACGCTTCCCGGCCCCACTGACGGGAGCTGATTCCGGTCTCCCACCATAATCAGGCGGGTTCCCACCGTCACGGCATCCAGAAGCGCGTGCATCAGGTAAATATCCACCATGGACATTTCATCCACGATGATCACATCCGCATCCAGCGGATTCTGAGCATTCCTGTCAAAACCACTGGACGATGCGTTATCCTCCTGCGGCCCGGAGATCTCCAGCATCCTGTGAATCGTTCTCGCCTCATACCCGGTGGCCTCCGTCATCCGCTTGGCCGCCCGGCCCGTGGGCGCTGCCAGAAGGATCTGCAATCCCTCCGACTCGAAATACGATATCAGCGTATTGATCGTTGTCGTCTTTCCCGTACCGGGGCCGCCGGTGATGACCAGCAGACCGCAGCGTACAGACTCGATCACTGCCTCCTTCTGCTTTTCATCGAGATACGTTCCCGTCTCCTTCTCTATCGACGCAATCTTGTGAAGTATGACTGTCTCATTCACCTCCCCGGTGATATTGAGGTCGCAGAGCATCCGCGCCGTGCTCATCTCCACAAAATAGGCGGAAGCGCTGTAGATACGCTCCTGCTCCTTTTCCTTTTTAATCACGATTTTCCGCTCGATCGACAGATCTGTCAGATACTGGTCAATATCCTCCAGCGGCACTCCCAGCAGTTCTCCGGCTCTGTGTACGAGCTGTTCCTTCGGCAAAAATACGTGTCCCTCGCCGCCGGCCTGTTGAAGCACATAAAAAACAGCACACTTTATGCGGTACTCGGAATCTGCCCGGACTCCCGCCCGCATCGCTATCTCATCCGCGATCCGAAAACCGACTCCGTTTATATCATCCGCAAGCTGGTACGGATTTTCCTGCAATACCCGGTAGATCTCTGCGCCGTATTTCTGGTAGATCTTTACGGCAAGGGATGTCGTGATACCGTACTGCTGCAGAAAAATCATTGCCTTTCTCATATCGCGCTTCTCATAGACCTGCTCCGCGATCTCCCTGGCCTTGCGGTCGCTGATGCCTTTGATCTCCGCCAGCCGCTCCGGCTCCTCCTCTATAATACGGAAGGAATCCCCCTGAAAATGCCGGACGATCCTGGCCGCCAGCGCCGCGCCGACTCCCTTTATCGCCCCGGAGCCGAGATACCGTTCCACTGACTCCTCATCCTCCGGCGGTTTTATCACATACGACTCCACCTTGAACTGTTCCCCGTAGGAGGGATGGGAGGTATACTGCCCCTGCAGCTCCACCTTCTCCCCCTCGCCTATGTAAGACAGTGTGCCGGTACACGTGATCTCATCATCTTCCGTCACAAGAACCATCACCGTATAACCGTTATCACTGTTGCGGTAAATAATATGGTCAATATAACCTTCTAACTTCTCCATGTTCCTCCAAAGCTATTATGACCGGAAAGGGACGCTGCCTTTTGGGCCTCGTCCCTGACCAAATCATCATTTTTCCATCAGTTTTCCATTTGAAGCTGTCAATTCTACAAATTTTCCTGTTCCGACGGCTACTACTGTCATCGGATCCTCCGCTGTCATCGTGTTGATCCCGGTACGCGCCTCGATCAGCTCCTCCAGCCCGGAAAGCAGTGCGCCTCCCCCTGTCAGCACGATACCCCTGTCCACCACATCGGCGGCAAGCTCCGGGGGTGTCTTTTCCAGAACGCTGTGAACCGCGTCCACGATCTGGCCCGTCACTTCTTTCAATGCATCCCTGGTATCCTCCGAGGTCACGCGGATCGTCTTCGGAAGCCCTGTGACGATATCACGTCCCTTGACCTCCATTACCTTCGGTTCCGGCTTTTCAAAAGCGGTGCCTATGGTGATCTTGATCTCCTCCGCCGTCTGTTCCCCAATCATAAGACCGTATTTCTTCCGCACGTATTTGACGATCGCATCATCAAAATCATCGCCCGCCACCTTGATCGAGGTGCTGACCACGATCCCGTCCAGAGAGATCACCGCCACATCACAGGTGCCTCCGCCGATATCCACGATCATGTTCCCGCACGGTCTGGATATATCGATCCCTGCTCCGATCGCTGCCGCAATCGGCTCCTCTATGATATGCACTTCCCGGGCGCCGGCCTGGTACGTCGCATCCTCCACTGCCTTTTTCTCCACCTCAGTGACACTGCTTGGCACGCAGATGCTGACCCTCGGCTTTCGAAACGACATCTTGCCAATCGCTTTCTGAATAAAATATTTGAGCATCTGCTCTGTCACCGTATAATCAGAGATCACGCCCTTGCGCATCGGCCGTACCGCCACGATATTGCCGGGGGTCCTCCCCAGCATCAGACGAGCGTCCTCACCTATCGCCTTGATTTTATTGGTATCCCTGTCATATGCTACGACAGACGGCTCCTTCAAAACAACGCCTTTTCCTCTGACATATACTAACATACTGGCTGTTCCAAGATCAATTCCGACATCCGTCGCTGCCATTTTCATACCCCTTTCAAAATCAGATATGTTC
>CAMTFT010000008.1 GCA_947071365.1 uncultured bacterium
GATGTAGCTCCGTCTCGTGGGCTCGGAGATGTGTATAAGAGACAGGTATCAAATATTTTCAAAACAATATTCCATGAAGCAGCATCCGCTGTCCAGGTATCACCACACAGGCGTATAGAAGAAATCATTTCCGAAGGGGACATCAGTTTCCGACGGTACTTAGCGAGCGTATTTTGCTCGCTTACGTACCGCTTCGTGAAACTGTTAAGCGAAAGCGGTCCCCGCAGGAAAGATTTCTTCTATACGCCGTCCGGTATACTTCACTGCCCGGTATACTTCACTGCCCGGTATACCTCATTATCCGGTATACTTCACCGTCCGGCATGTTTCACTGCCCAGTCTATAATCCTACATCGCAAAATCAATCTGAATCCTCCCATTATGCGTCTTCGCCCTCAGCGACTTATGCCGCGATGCATCACACACATTATCCAGATTGTTAAACCCGTTCCGTGTCGTACTGTCAATATTATAATCTTCCTTATTCCCGATGATCGTTCCGCTCACAATACCGTTGCACGTCTGCATCACGATATGATCGCTGATCAGGTTGCGCCCGTTTACCGCACCATTCTGCGTCTGAAGGGAAAGCTGCTCCGTGAACCGGCATTCCCTCACAGAGATCAGGCCATTTCCGGCCGATGCATCGAGACATACTCCCAGCACATTAGAAACATCGATCCTTGCATTGTTCGATTTCACCAGAAGCTTTTCTATCTGGCTGTTTTCCACACGGATCTTGCCGTTATTGCTGAGGATCTCTCCCTGTGAAAGACTTCCAAGGCCGGAAACCTTAATGGAACCGTTCGTCGTCTTCAGATAAAGATTTCCGGCAAAGTTCATCGGAAGCTCCAGTACCAGAATATTAAAGTCCAGAAACAGATTCAGCCAGTTCAGGTGCAGGATTCCCTTCATCTCATGCCGGAAAGAAAATACACCCTCCTTTTCCTCAAATGTAACGATATCCTGTCCTTCCCTGGGCTTAAAATAAACGCGTACCGGCCCTTCTTCCACTGTTTTCACCCGGATACGCAGATTCTCCGTCTCCACCTTCACAGTATGGATCAACTCTGACGCTTCATATTCCTTCGTCTTTTCCTTTCCGTCCGTCTTCTCACGGCTCCCGGCCTTTGCTGTATAGACCACGAGACCGCCGTACTCCGCACGGATCTTTCTGGCTACCTCCTCTGGAGACTCGAAGCGTTCCAGTATCTCCTCCTCCGTATAGCCCTGCTCTATTCCGTCATAGATCAATTCCTCATAAAAATCTTCTATCTGCGCCAGATCCTCCACGGGCATATCAATCAGATGATATTTCAGTTTTTTCAGGTATTCTTCCTTTTTCATGCGTTTGTATCCTCCTCCCAATCCATTTCCTGCTTCTTCTCCGCAGCGTTTTCCTCTGTACCTGCTGTCTCCGGCTGTGGCACCTCTACCTGCTCCGCCTCCGGCCGCGTTGCCTCTGCCTGCGTCGCTTCTGCCCGCTCCGCCTCCGCCTGCATTGTCTCTGCCTGCGTCGTCTCTGCCCGCTCCGTCTCTACCGGCTGCATCCGGTTCTGATCCTCGATAAACTGATACATCGTCTGCAGTTCATCCCATTCATCAAGAAACACGTCGATCCTGCGCTGTCCTTCCGGTGTCAGTTCATAATATTTCCGTATCCTCCCGCTGTATTCCTGACGATATGTTCTCAGGCTTCCATTCTGTTCCAGCCTTTTTAAGATTGGATACAGGGTAGACTCCGATATCTCAACGCACCGTTCCAGTTCCCGAATAATCATGTATCCATAGGATGGCCCTTTTTTCAGAACAGCCAGGACGCAAATCTCCAGGATTCCTTTTTTTCTCTGTACATCCACGCCAATTCCTCCTTTTTTATGAATTGTTACTGTGTTTTGCATACTATGTATTGTATACTATTTGTAATATACTATTCATTGCATAGTATGTCAAGATATTTCTTAAAACACCGCCAATATCTCTTCCAATCGTCCGCAACACAAAAAGACGGAAGCAGAACACCTCCCACAGTTTTCTGCTTCCGTCTTTTCTTTTTCACGGCAATACACCGGGTACACACCCAGCCAGCCTCACCGTCTCTTTTTTACCGCCACAAAATATAAATCAGCGTCAGACACAGCCCGACACACACCAGCAAAAGCCCAAAGGAAAGGCTTCTTGCTATTATCATGTTATTCTCCCGCATTCTGTCATGCCATACCGCAAAGGTGTGTACATAATCCTTCTTTACCGGATTCTTCCGCCGCAGCGTGCGGTTTACAAAGCCCTGGATAAAATTCATGACTCTGCCGCAGGCCAGCGTGAACACTGTTCCCTCTGCAAGCTCATGGGGGAGCGGGCTGTCCCGGTACACACTCTTTCGAAGCCCCACTACCATCAGATCCGGCAGGCTGTCAAACACCCGGCAGATAACGCCGCAGACCGGGATCAGATATTTCACCAGCGTATCGACAAACAGATCCAGCACACGGCAGATCGCTTCGCAGATGACCGGAAGGAGCTCCAGCAGCACCGGGCGGTAGATCAGGTTCTCCAAATCCAGCCAGGACGGCCACAGATCCGCATAGGAGCGAACGCCTCTTTCTTCCCGCATCAGAACCTTCCGGATAAAGAACACGTAGACCACCGCGCCAATGGCGATGGAAATACACGCTCCGGACAGATTTTTCAGACTGAAGTAAGGTACTACATGGCCGAATTCTTCAAGATGCATGAAGCGCTGTCCCAGCTCCGCCGCACGATCCATCAGATTATGCGGGAACAGTCCCCAGATAAGCAGGAGCAGAGCGCTTCCTGACAGTGCAAATGTACTCTCCCGGTTCATATATGCTTTCATACCGTCGTACTTTTTCTGAAGCGCGTGATCCTCGTTCTCCTCCACAAAAACAGCCAGGAAAAGCTTCGTCATATACGCCACAGTCAGTCCGCCGGAAAACAGGAAGATCCATTCCACACCGTGCATCACAAGGCCGCCGCCATATTCTACGATGCTCTCATGCAGCAGCGTTTTGCTGACGTATCCGCCAAACAGCGGGATACCGCCGATAGCCAGTGCGCCGACAAGGAAAATCCCCTTCAGGAGCGGCTTTTTTCGGCCAAAGCCCCGGATCTTATTCAGATCCAGCGCGTGAGTATTCATATAAATGACGCCTGCCGCCATGAACAGCACCAGCTTGATCAGCGAATGGTTTATCATATGAAGCATCGTGCCATGCACAGCCAGGGCATTCTCTTCACCGAGAAGTCCCTGCATGCCTACGCCTACCATGATAAATCCGATCTGGGACATGGAGGAGCAGGCCAGCGTCCGTTTCAGGTCGATGGAAAAAACCGCCAGCATCGCACCGCCGAACATCGTCAGAACGCCAATCGTCAGGATCAGCCTGCCCCAGTCGGCATCATGCAGAAAGATTTCCGAGCTGACAACGAGCACGCCGAACACTCCCGTCTTCGTCAGAATACCGGAAAGCAGCGCGGAGGCCGGAGCCGGAGCTACCGGATGCGCCTTCGGCAGCCAGATATGCAGCGGAAACGCCCCGGCCTTGGCGCCGAAGCCAAACAGCATACATGCGCCTGCCGCGTAGAGAACTTTTCTGTCCTCATACGATGCGGCAGCTTCCAGCAGCTCATCCATCGCCACAGTCCCCAGCGCATGGTACACCAGAAAGATACCCATGAGCATCACGAGACCGCCGATAACCGCCACTGCCAGATACGTTGCGGCAGCCCGCAGCGACGGTTCATTTTCCTCCTGAGCCACCCACACGTAGGAGGTAAAGGACATAATCTCAAAAAAGATGAATGTCGTGTACAGATCCGCCGACAGAAATACGCCCATGGTTGCTCCCAGCGTCATCAGCAAAAACAGGTAAAAGCGGCTGCGGTTCCCGTGATGTTCAAAATACTCCCTCGAAAGGATCGTCGTCATCATCCACATGAGAGCTGCGATCGTTCCATAGACAAGCCGGAAGCCGTCCAGCTTGAAATTCAGCCCGAATCCGCAGATCTCCGTCACATGGCAGCGAAGTACATCACCGCTTCCCGCACTGCCTCCATACAGCACAAAGAGCACCACCATCAAAGCAAGCTCACTGGCCGTCACAAAATCCGCCAGATAATCCCGGTACGTTTCATTTCGCCCGCCCACAGCATATGCGAGGAGGCCGCCAAGAAACGGATAAAAAACAAGTATTGCAAGAATTGCTTCTTTCATGATCTCTCCTCCCTGTTACATCAAAGCCGCGATAGATTCCAGTCCCCGAATGACCGGAGCAGAATGCAGGCCAAAGAAAAACATCGCTATCACAAATATCGCCAGTGGAAGAATCATCATCCAGTTCGGATCCTCCACATCCTGAATCGTACTGTAATCAAAATCCTTTCCCGGGAAAAATGCCCGGATGGAGATCGACATCATATAGATGGCTGTCAGAAGCGCGGAAATGAGCAGCGCCGCTATGCCAGCATACGCCAGCGGATTTCTGCTGTCCACCGCCGCCCGCACCAGATTCCATTTGCTGATGAAGCCGCACAGTCCCGGCACTCCCATGAGCGCCATCCCCGAAATCGTAAAAATAATGAATACTTTCGGCATCTTCCTTCCAAAACCGTTCAGCTCATGAATATAATTTCTGCCCGTCTTGTATATGACCGCACCGGCGCAGAAGAAGGAACAAATCTTCATGACGGCATGGAAGATCATATGGCTTAAAGCGCCCACAAGCCCCAGCGGCGTCATCATCACCGCGCCGAACAGAATGTAAGAAAGATTGCTGACCGTTGACCAGGCCAGACGCCGTTTCAGATGCGTCTCTTTTAACGCGCGGCTGCAGCCGTACACGATCGTGAACACCACCAGCGCCATCACAACGTACTGCGCCCAGGTGCCGCGAAGGAAATCCGTGCCGAAGCTGTAATACGTCACGCGCATAACGGTAAACGCACCGGCCTTGACCACTGCGACCGCGTGAAGAAGCGCCGTGACGGGCGTCGGTGCGACACCTGCTTTCGGCAGCCAGCCAGAAAACGGAAACATGGCCGCCTTGACGCTGAAGCCGCAGAAACACAGCACATAAACGATCAGCAGCCGGTTCGTATGATCTCCCAGCCGCGCAATATCCAGCACGCCTCCCGGAACAAAATTGGAGGTGCTTCCGTAGCTTAAGATAAATACCATTCCGATAAACGCAAAGGCGGCTCCGCCCAGAGAATAGTACAGGTACGTACGGCTTGCCAGAACCGCCTCCCTCGTCAGCGTATGCAAGATCAGCGGCAGCGTCACCAGCGTCAGCATTTCGTAGAAGCAGTACATCGTCACGATATCCTCTGACAGTGCAATGCCAAGCGTCACGCCGTACGTGATCGTATAAAACATAAAAAAGATCTTTTCATGGCCCTCATGCTTCATATACTCAAAGGCATACAGCGTTGCCAGCGGCCACAGAACCGAAACGATACCGGCAAACACCGTGCCAAGGCCATCCAGCCGGAAGCTGATGGAAAGATCGCCGGTAAAACGAAACAGCACGAAGGCATCCTCCGGTCCATTTAGCAGCGCTGCAAGGACAAGCGCAGAAGTCACGGTCACAGCCGTTTCTATATAGACCATCATAGAAGTCCTGTTTGGAAAGGGAAGCAGCGGTATAAGCGCTCCCGCAAATATCGGAAGCAGTATGACCACCGCAAATATTGCTGCACTCATTGCATTTCCTCCCTTCTACAGTACCGTTGCCGCGATCTGGCTGAAATAACGAATCAGCGGATTCGGAAATACGCCGAGCAGCACTGCCATCAGCGCCAGAAATACCAGCGGGAGCAGCATCAGATACGGCGGCTCCTGTTTTTTCCATTCGGTCTGCGCCGCATCCTTACCCGGGAAAAAGCCCTTCATCGTCACCGGCAGCAGATATCCCGCCGTCAACAGCGCACTGATCAGCAGCACCACCGGGCCGATCCATCGAAAAGCTCCGATATTCGCTTCCAAAGCGCCCTGAGCCAGATACCATTTGCTGATAAAACCGCTTGTCGGAGGAATACCGATCAGCGCCAGAGAAGCGAAGGTGTAACACCACAGTGTCTTCGGCATCTCTTTTCCGATACCGACAAGCTCCTCCACCCTTGTTTTCCCGCACTGGAAAATAAAGATTCCAGCCGTCAGAAACAGCGTACATTTGATGAAAGCATGGAACACCACATGAAGCAGCGAACCAGTCATGGCTGTCGGTGAAAGAGCGGAAAGCCCAAACAGAATATACGATACCTGACTGACCGTGGAATAAGCCAGACGTTTCTTGAACACCGGTTCCCGAAATGCCAGCATGGAACCCATAAATACAGTCATAAGCGTCAGCACCATCCATGCGGTCTGCACCCATGTACCCCGGATAAAATCAGCTCCCACAATATAATAAACCGTCCGGATGACCGCCAGGACACCGCATTTTACGATGATACCAGACAGTGCGGCAGATGCGGGAGACGGTGCAACGGGATGCGCTGTAGGCAGCCATGCGTGAAGCGGAAGCATACCGGCCTTCACGCCAAAGCCAATCAGCATCGCAAAGACTGATGCCAGTAAAAGTCCCTGGTTGCCCGATACAAGCGCCATATCCAGAGTACCTCCCGGCGTAAAAGTCAGGGATGTGCAGTATTTGTACAGGAAGAAAATTCCAAACAACCCAAGGTAAGCGCCGCACATGGAATAAAACAGATATTTCAGCGCCGCCATGATCGCCTCTCTTGAACCGTTGTGCAGTACGAGAGGCATGGAGGTCAGCGTCATCATCTCATAGAAAAGATACATCGTCACCAGATTGCCGGAGAACACCAGAGCCGCCAGCACACCGTATACGACGAGATAAAATCCGAAAAATCTCCGCTCCTCTCCTTCATGCTTCATATACACGAAGGAGTAAATGCAGATAACGACCCAAATGATACTGATTACCGTGATGAAAATCCTTCCGATATCATCCACATGGAAATAGATCGGTATGTCCTTCATCAAATAGAACAGAGTAAAGCTGACATCCCCGGACCACGCAAGGACAACAGCTACCACCGCAGAAGCTGCAAGCACCAGAATTGCCATGATATGGAGCTTTTTCAGTCCCTCCGCATTCAGGTCGGGAGCCTTTCTCCACTTTGACGCTGCCGAAGATATCAGCATAATGATTCCGGCGATGATCGGCAGACATATTGGCAGTAAAATCAAACCACTCATTTTTTCTTCCTCCTACGCAAACATCTTCAGGCCATTTTCGAACAGCCTTACGATTGGTTCTGAACTGAGCCCAAGTATCAGATTCAGGATGATAAAGCAGACCAGCGCAAATGATTTTGCCGGCTGCTGCCCTGCTTTTATGACAGCGAAATTCTTTTCTTTCTGTTCCTTTTTCTGCACCGGCGTGTAGATTCGGATCACCGTTTTCATAAAGTAGACCGCATTCAGGATCGTACTGATTGCCAGGGCAACCAGCGTCAGGAACATCTTGTGATTGCTCTCCACGCCTGCCTGAGCGAACAAAATTTTTGAAATGAACCCGGCAAACATCGGAAAGCCCACCATGGACAGAGAACCCACCGTAAATGCCACGCCGGCCAGCTTGTTGCGGAAGCCTGCTCCCGTCAGATCAAAAAAGTCCGTACTGTCGCCGGAAACATCCGTAAGACCGGAGGCCGCCACGAACAACAGTGATTTCGTCGCCGCGTGGGATACGATGTGATAAATGCTGGCGATCACTCCTGCCGTCGTCCCCAGGCCCAAACCCATATAGATATAACCGATCTGAGCCACCGAGGAGTAGGCGATCATCCTTCGGACGTTGCTCTCCTTGATTGCATCCACAGACCCCAGGATCATACCGACAATACCGAATATGAAAAGTACGTTGATTACTTTGCTGTCCCACACCATATCGAAGCCTATCACACGGTAGAATATCTTAATGAGCAGAAAAATGTAGCCCTTAGATACCAGGGATGACAGGATGGCCGCCGAAGAAAGCGTCGAATAGCCGTACGCGTCCGGAAGCCATGCGTGGAACGGGTAAAGTGCGCTTTTGATCGCCAGACCCACCGACATCAAACTTAACGATACGAGAAGCGGGATATGGTACTCTCCCGTCTCATGCAAAAGCCTTACCTGCTCTTGGATATTGCTCATCAGAAGATGGCCCGTCAGATCATACAGGAAACAGATACCCAGCAAAAAGAGACCGGAGCCCAGCAGACTCATGATCATATACCGCGTCGCAGCCTCTATTGTCCGGCCATTCTGGCGGATCATGATCAGGCCGCAGGCGGAGATCGTATTGATCTCCACGAACACGTAAGCCGTGAACAGGTCATTCGTATAGATCAGAGCCAGCAGCGAACTGAGCAGCAGGTTTACCATCACGTAATAAAGATTTTCCTTTGATTCCTCCAGCTCGTTTATCCGCTCCTGAACGCCTCCCACCATACACAGGAACATGATCACGCAGAAAAACACAGCCATGGAAGCTTCCAGCGTACCGATGCGTATCTCATTGCCCCAGGGCGCCGGGAAATGGCCCATCATGTAAACATACGGTTCCCCGCTGCCGATCACGAAAGCGAGCACCGCCGCCGACATGAGGCCCACAATGGTAATCACCGCCATATTCAGCCGTCTGGCCTTTTTCCCATCTAAAACAGAAGAAAGCGGCCCGGCAAACAGCGACAGGATAATTGACAGGAAGGGCAGATTCTGTACAAAAGCCATCACAGTCCCTCCTTCTTAAGCTGCGTTGTGATCTCATCCAGATCCAGCGTGTGATACCGGCGGTACAGACGTATCGTCAGAGAAAGCATCAGCGCCGACACCGAAACGGATACGACGATACCAGTCAGCACGAGGCCGCTGGGAATCGGATTGATGTACGCTTCCACGCTCTGCACTCCATTTACCACGATCGGGGCCTTCCGCCCCTCCACATAGCCCTTCAGGGCAAGGAACAGATACATTGCCGTATCCATGATATTCAGACCGATGATTTTCTTTATCAGGTTCTTCTGCAGAAGAAGATTGGAAAAACCAATACCGAACAGAATCATCGCCACCGCTTCTTCATAGTTGTTCAGCAGATTTGCAAGATTCATATCAATATCCTCCCTTCCTGAACATTACGTAAAATGTATACATCGTACCGGCCACAACGAGTCCGACACAGATATTCAAAACAAGGATCAGGCCGCTGCTCAGGATCGCCCCCGGAGTCCCCAGCGGAATCACGCTCTCGATGTGATTCGCTCCCGTATAAAAGGAGTAGCACTTCGACAGACTGTAGCAGGCCAGCGCCGTAAAGCTGAGTTTCTTGTACGTGCTTGCCCGGAAGAACCGTTCCGTCTTCTCAAAGCCAAAGGCATTCAGATACAGGATCAGTCCTGCGCCTATGATAGCGCCTCCGGAAAATCCGCCGCCCGGCCCGAGATGGCCGCCCAGGATAACGTAAATACCGAAAATGATGATCGGCGGAACGAGAATTTTCGCCACTGTCTGCAGGATCACATCACTTTTCGGCTCATGGACGCGGTCATTTCCCGCTGTCCCCTGGATTCCATTTTTTCCTTTCTTACCGTCAATGCGAAGCAGGATCAGCACGGTACACGTCGCTATGAAAAGCACGTGGGATTCGCCCAGCGTATCGAAAGCACGGTAATCAAGGATCATTCCCGTAACGATATTTACCGCTCCCGTCTCCTGCAAACCGCTTTCTATGTAACGCGCCGCCACCTCATTGTTGGCGGGATTTTCCGGATGGCCTATCGTCGGCAGATACGACACCGCGGTAAGCAGCGTCAGAACGAGAAATATGCAGAAAAGAACACTGAACACGTGATAAATTTTCCGGAATATCCGCATCTCCGCATTGTGCTCCACGTCATAAACGCTGGCGAACAGCCGGTCCTTTTCCTCTTTCCTTTTTTCCTTCTGTTTGATATCCTCCTTGTAGTCCTTCTGAGGCTTCATCTCCACCTGCCCGACGTAAGGATCCTTTGATCCATCTGCCCATTGTTTCAGACGGTAGGAAAATGTCTTTTCATATTGATCCTTTGATAGCTTCCTACTCATCCTTTTTTCCCTCCTCTTCCTTGTCGTTCTCCACCATTGCATGGATCTTTTTCAGCGTCAGGAAAAACAGCAGGCTCGTAATACCTGCTCCCACCGCTGCCTCTGTGATCGCAAGGTCGGGAGATTCCAGCAGAATCCAGATAATAGACATGATCAGACTGTAAGACATATAGATCAGGATCGAATTCAGGAGATTTTTGGAAAGGCTCACTGAGATCGCACAGACAACAAGAAAGCCCAACAAGATATACGTAAATACCTGCATGTTATTCCTCCTCTATTTCCTCTTCCACCTCCGCCAGCGTCATCCGGCGGTAATGCTTCTCCGGCTCTTCATCCGTCGTCACCTCAAGCCGCGCGATCAGATGTGAGGAAGTCGGTGATGAAAACCACAGAAAGACGATGACAAAAAACAGCTTCATTGATGTAAAGTTCAGGCCGTTCATCACGATCAGCCCGACAAGGGAAAAGCCGATCCCCAACGTATCTCCCATTGCCGCAGCGTGCATCCTGTTCAGCACGTACCGGAACCGGAAAACACCCACCATCTCAATCGCAAAAATACCGAGGCCGAACAGAAGCAAAAAAGCCCCGATCAGAAATCGAATCCACTCAATTGCCGCCATGCGCTTTTTCCTCCTTTTCCTTCTTTTCGATGTAAACCCCCATATACACCTTTGTAAGTACAATGACCGCCAGGAAACTTATCATCGCATAGATCAGGCAGATATCCGCCAGATATCCCTCCTGCAGCATCAGCGCCAGTATCGCGATAATGACCATGACCATCGTACCCATCATATTCACCGCCACGATACGGTCAGCAATTCTCGGGCCGACGATCGCACGTATCAGGCACAGTACCACCATGACCGCCAGAAAAATAAGCGCAGCCGTAAAAAGTACGTGATAAGCCTGTCCCAATCCAGGTATTCCATTACCCATCTCTCACAACCTCCTTAGTCCTGTTCCAGCTTCGAGAGCATTTCCACAAAAACCGAGTCATCCATGCCCTCCGCCAGACTCTGATCCAGACAGTGTACTACGTATTCCGAACCCTCCAGAGTCACCGTGATCGTTCCCGGTGTCAGTGTGATGGCATTTGCCAGAAATGTTTTCCCAGTCGGCGTTTTCATATCGGAATGAAAGCTCACCAGCGCGGGCTCCAGCTCCTCACGCTCTGAAAGGATCATGTGCATCACTGCAAAATTTGCTTTTACGATCTCCTTTACCAACACAACAGCATATTTTGCGAACGACAGGCTCTTTTTCAGCACCTTCTCTTCCTTTTTTATGCTGTATCCCATAAACTTACACGTAAATGCAAATATAACGGCTGCTATCACGATCCCGAACAGACAAATCTCCAGCGTTATCTGCCCGTTAAAAATGACCCACAGCAAAAAATACACCAGATACATGATTCTTCTCTCCTATTCTACCAGTGCATAGTACAATGCACGTATCGCTGTCTCAAAATCATCGTTGGAAACACCGATCGTACAGTTCACTTCGTTTGACCCCATATCGATCATCTTGATATTGACCTTTGCATCGCCAAGTGAGGTGAAAAATCTGGCTGCGATTCCGCAGACCGAGCGCATTCCCTTGCCTACCACGGTGACAAGCGCCATATCCTCATCCACCTCTATTTTGTCCGGCTGCAGCAGCCTTTGCAAAGAACCCGTGATTGCCTCCTGCTTATCCATATATTCTTCCCGGGGCAGGATCACGCTGATGGTGTCAATGCCGGAGGGCATATGCTCAAAAGAAATGTGATTCTCGTCAAACGCCTCCAGAAGCTTCTTGCAGAAGCCCACCTGCGCATTCATCCTGTTCTTCGCAATACTGATGGCGACGAAATTCCTTTTGCCCGCAATCCCTGTGATCGGAACTTCATCCTCCGGCCTGATCTTGCGGCAGATGATCGTGCCGCTTCCCTCCGGCTGGTTCGTATTGCGGATGTGAATCGAGATTCCCTCCCGCCGCACCGGATATACCGCTTCCTCATGCAGCACCGTCGCTCCGCGGTATGAAAGCTCCCGGAGCTCCGAGTACGTCATGACATCGATCTTCTTCGGATGATCCACGATACCGGGATCCGTCAGCAGAAAACCGGACACATCCGTCCAGTTCTCATATAGATCCGCCTGAACAGCCCGGGCCACCAGCGCTCCCGTGACATCGGAGCCGCCCCTTGAAAACGTGTGGATATTTCCGGCGTCATCCGCACCGTAAAAGCCCGGCACCACCGCCCGCTGTGTCTTCGCCAGACGATCCCTCAAAAAGAAATTTGTTCTCTCATCCTCGAAAACGCCGTCTTTGCTGAAGCGGATCACCTCCGCAGAATCCACAAACTCATATCCGAGATACGATGCCAGCAAAATTCCGTTCAGATACTCGCCCCGGGAGGCAGCGTACTGCTCTCCTGCACCGCCCACAAATGCCTGCTCCATGACGGTAAATTCCTGCTCCAAAGAGATATTCAGGCCCAGCTCTTCAATAATCTCCTGATACCGCGTCCTGATCTTTTCCAGAAGATCCGCGTATTCCCTGCCACTGCTGGCGTTTTCGTAACACTGATACAGCAGGTCTGTCACCTTTTCATCCCGGCTGCTGCGCCTGCCCGGAGCTGACGGAACGACGTACCTCCTGGCCGGATCCCGCTCCAGTATTTCTTTTACCTTTCGGAACTGCCCCGCGTCCGCCAGGGAGCTGCCGCCGAATTTCGCTACAACGATCCGCTCTTTTTTCATCATCTCTCTCCTGTTATCTTCTACTGTATCCAGCACAGCGTATCGAAACCCCGAGCTTCGGATACGCTGTACCAGTGCCGCGTGATGCGGCTTATTCACAGCTTCTTTCTTATGATATATATTATGCATGCCACCTGCACTGCGTATGCTGTGTGCACGCCTTACGCCGTGTATACTGCACACCGTTTTCACTGCATATCTGCAAGCCCGCCTTGCGCCGTGTATACTGCACACCGCTCTTACTGCATATCCTGTATGCTCGCCTTGCGTCGCGTATGCTGCACACTGCCTTTACTGCATATCCTGTGTGCCCGCCTTGCGCCGGGAATCATCCCGCACCGTGTCGCGCAGCCCCTTTATGTACTCCGAGAATTCACACTCCCGGGTACCGTATGTCATCTGGAGGTCATACTCTAACGGCAGCCACGTGGACAGATCCGCTTCGTTGTGCTGAATCAACGCCTCCAGCTTATCCAGCGCCTTGTACAGTTTTGCCTCCACGCTCTCCTGCGCTTTCATTTCTTCAAACAGTGATCGCAGCTCCTCATTTTGCTTCGCAGGCAGCTTCGAGAGCAGCCCTTCGATTGCCCCCTCTTCTGTTATTTCATCCGCCTCTGTCTTCACAAAAGCCGGGATATCACCTGTCACCGCCTCTCCCATATCGTGAAAAAGCCCCATCACGATCACTTTTGAAATGTCCACTTCCGGGAATTCATCCTTCAAAAGATACGCCATCAGAGCCAGCCTCCAACTGTGCTCCGCTACGCTCTCATGGCGCCCGCTGCTCGTCCAGGAATGCCGCGTATTACATTTCAGCTTTTCAGCAATTGCCAGAAAATCCAGAAATTCTCTATACTCCATATATTCCTCCAAATAAAAAGTTCTGATACCAAATACCCCCGGCATCAGAACCTCCATGCTCTGCCAGATGTCCCATCTCGTTATGATAACACCTCCTGTCTCTTATACACATCTCCGAGCCCACGAGACGGAGCTACATCTC
>CAMTFT010000009.1 GCA_947071365.1 uncultured bacterium
CGAGAGTAAATTCCACCACATAAGCAGATGGTGGAATTTAAATAAAAAATTTTCATTTTGCCTGTAATAACGGCAGGAACATTGACATCCATGACCGGGATTGTTATACTGAACGGGTAAAATATTTCAAAACAGGAACGGTACTTAGAGGGTAAAATATGATTTACATCTGTGAATATGACGATCAAGCAGATGACAGACTTTTACAGGAGCGTCCAGGAGCGCTCCTGTTGCAGTATACGGAGAGTGACAGAACCGGAATACGGTGGCGGAAGATGCGGGAACGGATACTGGCCCGGCTTTTGCTGGACTATGCTCTGAAAAAGGAGTATGGTATTTCGTTTCCGGAGCTTGAGCTGTACTGTGATGCGCATGGGAAGCCCCACAGCAGGGCGTATCCGGATCTCCATTTTAATATCAGCCACTGCAGCGTGGCATGTGCCTGCGCAGTGGGGAAATATCCGGTGGGAATCGATATTGAGAGGAAGTTCGATTACAGAGAAAACCTGGCCAGAAAGGTGTGCCATCCAAAGGAGTGGAGCGCTCTGCAGGAGCTGGAGCCGGAGATCCGTTCAGAGCAGATGCATTTTCTGTGGTCGCTGAAAGAGAGTTTTGTCAAATGGGATGGAAAGGGGCTTTCCTACGGCATGGAGCGGATCGATCTGTCCCAATATCTGCCGATTGAGCTGGATACAGGACAAAGCTGCAGGCTGGACAGGTTTTTGCTGCACTGTGGTGAAGCGTTCACGATGGCCGTGTGTTCAGATGAGCTGCCTGCAGAAGGCGCGCCGGGAGCAATTTGTGGCAAGCGGGAAATAGAGCTGTTGTGAAAGGAAAATGAATCCGTTACAAAAGGAAAATGGAAATATCATAAAAGCATGAAGTGCAGTCGAATCGTGGAAAAGATGCATATTTGCGAAATAGCAGGTGAAGGACAGGAGAGGATGAGAGTATGACAAAACAGGAATTTAAGGAGCTGACACACCAGGGAGTTGTTCTGCTGGACGGTGCCACAGGATCAAACTTCCGGAAGGCGGGGATGCCGGTGGGAGTCTGCGGCGAGCTTTGGGCGCTGGAGCATCCGGAGGTGGTGCTGAAGCTGCAGCGCGCGTATGCGGAGGCGGGAAGCAGGATCGTCTATGCGCCGACGTTTTCGGCGAATCGTATCGGCCTTTCCATGCACGGCCTTCAGGACAGGCTGGTGGAGCTGAATACGAAGCTGCTGGCGCTCACAAGAGAAGCAGTGGGAGATCACGTTTACGTGGCCGGAGACGTGACGACAACAGGTAAAATGCTGGAACCTCGTGGAGAGATCACGTACCAGGAGCTGTATGATGTATATAAAGAGCAGATCCGGGTGCTGTCAGACGGCGGAGCGGATCTGATCGTTGCCGAGACTATGCTGGACGTGGAGGAAACGCTGGTGGTGCTGGATGCAGCGCAGTCCGTTTGTGACCTTCCTGTGATGTGTTCATTGACGCTGGAAGCGGACGGAAGTGCGGTGTACGGCGGAAACGCAGTGGAAATGGTGGAATCCCTGCAGGAGATGGGAGCTGATGCGGTGGGGCTTAACTGCTCCGTGGGGCCGGATCAGTTGGAAGCTGTCGTAGCCTCCATGAAGCGTGTTGCGAAGGTGCCTGTGCTGGCTAAGCCAAACGCGGGGATGCCGGAGATCGATGAAAAGGGAGAAGCGCATTACAGTATGTCTCCGGAGCATTTTGCAACGTCTGTGAAACGTCTCGTGGAATGCGGGGCGCAGCTTGTAGGCGGCTGCTGCGGCACAGATCCGGAGTATATCCGGCTGCTGGCAAAGGAGCTGGGGCTGAGACACAGGCAAACACACGATACAGTCCGAAGGAGGAGATGGATTGAACAGTAAAAATTTTGACAAAGCAAAGCTTTTGAAGCGGGCGAAATACATAGGCGGGGCGGTGGTACTGCTGCTTCTTGTATTTCTGCTTGGAAATGGCATGTGGTATCAGATCGAAGAGCAGGAAGAAGCGGTGGTGGTGACTTTCGGGGCGGCCAAGGCTGTTTCAGACAAGGGGCTTCACTTTAAGATCCCGCTGATCCAGCAGGTAAAAAAGGTGAACACAACGATCCAGGGATTCCCCATCGGATATGATATCAGTACGAATGAAACGGTGGATTCAGAGGCGGTCATGATAACGTCGGATTACAATTTTATCGACGTGGATTTTTTCGTGGAATACAGGATCGCTGATCCGGTGAAGTATCTGTATGCGTCCGGTGCTCCGGAGGATATCCTGCGGAATATTGCCCAGAGCAGTATCCGTACCGTGATCGGAAGCTACGACGTGGACAGCGTACTGACCACCGGGAAGACGGAGATTCAGGCTGCCATCCGGGATATGATCCTTGAAAAGCTGGAGGAGCAGGATATCGGTCTGACGCTGGTAAATATCTCGATTCAGGATTCCGAGCCGCCGACACAGGAGATCATGAAGGCGTTTAAGGCGGTGGAGACGGCAAAACAGGGAAAAGAGACGGCATTGAACAATGCGAATAAGTACCGGAATGAAAAGCTTCCGGCGGCGAAGGCCCAGGCGGATGAGATCGTCAAGGATGCGGAGGCCCAGAAGCAGATGCGTATCAATGAAGCGGAAGCGCAGGTGGCCAGATTCCAGGCAATGTACGAGGAATATGAGAAGAACCCGATCGTTACAAAGCAGAGGATGTTCTATGAGGCGATGGAAGATGTGCTGCCGGGCCTGAAGGTGATCATTGACGACGGAAACGGGGTACAGAAAATACTGCCGCTGGATTCCTTTACAGGCGAAGCGGGCAGCGAAACAGGCAAAACGGAAGCATCGGGAGATACAGAGTAGAGGAGGGGAGCAATATGAAGAAAAAAATAGCAGCCGTTGTGATCGCAGTCATCCTGCTGGGGCTCCTTGGCTCCTCAGTCGTGGTGACGGCAGAAAATGAGTACAGCATGATACGCCAGTTCGGACGGATCAGCAGGGTCATAGATCACCCCGGACTGTCGCTTAAGATCCCGTTCATACAGACAACGGATACATTTCCGAAGGAGACACTGCTGTACGATCTGGTGCCCTCTGAGGTCATTACCCGGGACAAAAAGACAATGATCACAGACAGCTACGTTCTGTGGCGTATTTCAGAACCGATGAAATTTGCGCAGACGCTGAATGGCTCCGTGATGAACGCCGAGAGCAGGATCAACACGGCCGTGTACAATGCGCTGAAAAATGCCATCAGCAGTATGAATCAGGATGCGGTCATTACCAGCCGTGATGGTGAGCTGTCGGAGCTGGTGCTGGAACGGATCGATGCCGGAATGGATCAGTACGGCATTGAACTGCTGATGTTCGAGACGAAGCAGCTCGATCTGCCGGAGGATAACAAGGAGGCCGTGTATGAGCGCATGATCTCGGAGCGGGATAATATTGCGGCAACGTATACGGCGGAGGGAAATTCTGCGGCTCAGGTCATCCGCAATACGACGGACAAGGAAGTGGCTATCAGTATTTCTGAGGCGAAGAAGCAGGCGGAGATTCTCGTTGCCGAGGGTGAGGCAGAGTACATGCGTATTCTCTCCGAGGCGTATGATACGGGGGAAAAAACGGAGTTTTATTCCTTCGTCCGCAGTCTGGACGCTCTGCGCACTTCCATGACAGGGCAGGAAAAAACGGTGGTGCTGTCATCGGATTCCCCGATCGCGCAGATATTTGACGGATATGAAAACTGACAAAAACTATCGATAAAAAGTATTGACTCTCACGGAACGTCAGGCTGTAGAATGCTGTTATCAAAGCAAAGGAGTCGGAAAGATGAGGACAGTAAAAGAGGTTTCAGAGTTGACGCGTATCAGCGTGCGCACACTTCACTGGTATGATGAGATAGGGCTTTTTAAGCCCACAGCCATAAGTGAAGCGGGATACAGGCTTTATGACGATAAGGCATTGGAAACTCTGCAGCAGATACTGTTCTTTCGGGAATTTGATATGCCGCTTAAGGATATCAAAGCCATTATGGAATCTCCGGACTTTGATAAAGAAACAGTATTACAGAGCCAGAAAGAGATGCTGGAGATAAAAAGAAACCGGCTGAACCGGTTGATCGAAAGCATCGAAGGCATTCTGAAAGGAGAGAACAGGATGGATTTTGGAATTTTCAGTAACTCGGAGATAGAGGAAATGTATCAGGCCACGGTATCGCATATGACGGAGAAAATGCGGGAATGCCTTTCTAAGGAGTTTGGCAGCCTGGAAGGATACCGCGAGCATTTTCAGAATTTCGTCTCCAGCGAGAAAGGGCAGAAGCATTACCGGAAGGTGCTGGAACTGTACGGGAATAAGGAAAGTATGATGCAGGCAATGAAGTATCCGCTGGGCGGGGAGATCGTGCAGGCATATCAGAACAGAGTGGATGTCATTATGCAGAAGCTTGCGAAGTACAGGCAGCAGGGGCTTTTGCCGGAGGCTCTCAAGGTAAGGGAGGCAATCGGTGAGTACGGCTTTATCATGAAGCAGATGACCGGAATAACAAATGAAAAGGAGATTATGACGGGAATTGCCAGGGAATATAAAAGCCATAGCGAGATGGCCAGGAATACGGATGAGAAGTATGGTGAAGGCGTGACGCATTTTTTTACGGATGCGGTGGAGCGGTTTTATCAGGAATCGAAAGCGAACTGTAAATCTGAATAAAAAAGGCATATACGAACATTGCCCGCATGAGCGATCTGCTTGTGCGGGCGTTTTTCATGTGGATGCAGATTATTGTATTGGTACACATTTTTTGCGCCTGCCGGTACACGTTCTTAACGCAAATTTAACGCCGTTCCCTGGAATCTAACACACATTTCATGGCCTCCGTGCAATAATCGAAACAGGAAAACTACCGCTGGAGGCGTGATATGGAACAAATGAAAAAGCGATTATCCTCTTCGCAGATCATCATTCTCGGCTTTGCCGCGGCCATTCTTTTGGGCAGCTTTTTGCTGATGCTCCCGTTTTCGACCAGGGACGGTCAGGGGGCGGGCTTTGCGGATGCGCTGTTTACGGCTACCTCGGCTGTCTGTGTTACGGGGCTCGTCGTGCAGGACACGGCGACCTACTGGAGCGTTTTCGGGCAATCGGTCATCATTTTTCTGATACAGATAGGCGGCATGGGTGTGGTGACGGTGGCTGTGGCGATCTTCCTTTTTTCGGGAAGAAAAATCAGCCTGAAACAGCGAAGCACCATGCAGGAAGCCATCTCAGCCCCGAAGGTGGGCGGTATCGTCCGGCTCACAGGCTTTATCGTCAGAACGTCTCTGCTTCTGGAACTTCTTGGCGCGGCGGTCATGGCGCCGGTTTTTTGCGGGGAGTTCGGCATCGGAAAAGGTATCTGGTATGCGGTTTTTCACTCGATCTCCGCTTTCTGCAATGCGGGCTTTGACCTGATGGGCTGCCGGATGATGTATTCCTCTCTTACATATTTTGAAGCGCACCCCATTATCAATCTTTCCGTCATATCGCTGATCGTCGTTGGCGGTATCGGTTTTATGACATGGGATGATATAAAAACGAACAGGCACCATATCAAGAAATACAGGATGCAGAGCAAGGTGATTCTTGTTACGACGGCCCTTCTGATCGTGCTTCCTGCGGTATACTTTTTCTTTTTTGAGTTTGCCGGATCTCCGCTTGCAGAGCGTATCTGGACTTCTCTGTTTCAATCTGTTACGCCAAGGACAGCCGGCTTTAATACGGTGGATCTGACGCAGATCAGCGAAACGGGACTTTTGCTGATGATTATTCTGATGCTGGTGGGTGGCTCTCCCGGTTCAACGGCCGGGGGCATGAAGACGACAACGTTTGCCGTCATACTGTCCACCGTTGCATCTGTGTTCAGGAGCGAAGAGCATACGCATCTTTTTAAGCGCAGGATCGAGGAGAGAACTGTCAGAAATGCAGCGACCATCCTGACGATGTATCTGACGATGTTCCTGGCCGGAGGCTTCGTCATCAGCCGCATTGAGGAGCTGCCGCTTCTGACGTGCCTGTATGAAACTGCGTCGGCGGTCGGCACGGTGGGGCTGACGCTTGGCATCACTTCGGAGCTTGGAATGGTATCCAGGGGCATTCTGATTTTGCTGATGTACCTCGGAAGGGTCGGCGGTTTGACGCTTGTCTTTGCCGCACTTTCCGGCCATCAGGGGAATACATCAAGGCTGCCCCGGGAAAAAATAACGGTAGGGTAAGGAGGATTTTATGAAAACGATATTATTGATTGGACTTGGAAGGTTTGGCAGGCATATTGCCATGAAGCTGAACGATATGAACCATCAGATCATGGCGGTGGACCAGGATGAGGAACGGGTAAATGCTGTGCTTCCCTTTGTGACGAATGCGCAGATCGGAGACAGTACAAATGCGGAATTCCTTGTTTCTTTGGGTATCCGGAACTTTGACACGTGCATTGTGGCTATCGGAGATAATTTTCAGAATTCTCTTGAAACGGCATCCCTTTTAAAGGAGCTTGGAGCGAAGAAGGTGGTGGCCCGGGCATCAAGGGGCGTACAGGAAAAATTTCTTTTGCGAAACGGTGCTGACGAGGTGGTCTATCCGGAAAAGCAGTTGGCATCATGGACAGCCATCCGGTGTGCCTCAGAGCATATTCTGGACTATATTGAGCTGGACGGGGATTACTCGATCTTTGAGCTGGATGTTCCGCCCGAGTGGAACGGCAAAACAGTTTTTCAACTGGATATCCGGAAAAAGTACGGTATCAATATACTGGGAATCAGGGAAAGCGGAAAATTCAACATGAATATCACACCGGACATTATACTTGGAGAGGATAAATCCATACTCGTTCTCGGGCAGCAGAAGGCAGTCCAGAAATGTTTCAGGATCTGACACAGGATCAGCGATTACTATAGATACGAGGTGATACGGATGGGTGACATACTGATGATTTTATCGACTCTGGCAATATTCGTATTCGGCGGCTTTGCGGTGAAAAAGGCGGAAGCATATATGCGGGGTGTCCGCCGCAGCTCCCATCATTTGGGTAGATAAAAATACAGTTCTGTGATAAAATTTCCTGTAAAACGGAGGTGAGGCGGATGGAACAGGAGAAGAGCGGACTTCATACGGAAGAACACATCCTGGCGTGTCTTTCTACTGCGCCGTCGAACGCAAAGATCATCCGTACGGCGGCCCGGATGGCCAGGGCATTTAACGGCCAGTTTACGGCGCTTTTTGTGGAAACACCGGATTTTGCAGTGGAAACGGAGGAGAACAGGAGACGGCTGCAGGATAACCGCAGGCTGGCAGAGCAGCTCGGAGCAAATATCGAAACGGTCTACGGCGAGGATGTGCCTTACCAGATATCGGAATTTGCAAGGCTGACCGGCATAACGAAGATCGTGCTGGGCCGGAGCATCGTCACCCGCAGACATCTGTGGGGGAAAACGACTTTGACAGAGCAGCTTCTTACGTATGTACCGGAAATCGATATTCACATCATCCCGGACCGGAAGTCCGATGCATCATATAAGGCCAGAAAGGCGGGAAATTATCGTGGCGTGGGTATCCTTTGTAATGTGATCAAAAGTATGGGGATACTGCTGGGGGCGACGGGGCTCAGCCTCGCCTTCTATCACCTTGGATTTACGAATGCCAATATCATCATGGTGTATATTTTGGGAGTGCTTCTGACCTCCATTGCAACCTCGCATCAGGTGTACAGCCTGATCTCATCCATCGCCAGCGTGATCGTTTTTAATTATCTGTTCACGGTGCCGCGCTATACGCTGACGGCATATGAGCCGGGCTATCCCGTTACCTTCGTCGTCATGTTTCTGACGGCGTATATCACCGGTACATTTGCCATCCGGTACAAGGAACAGGCGGGCCAGTCGGCCAAGATCGCCCACCGTACGAAAATCCTTTTTGATACGGACCGGGTGCTTTCCAAGGCAAACGGAAGGGAGGAGATCATAGAGGGGACTGCGGAGCAGATCATGAAGCTGCTTGGCCGCAATATCGTGATCTTTGAAAATGAAGGCGGAAAGCTGTCACATCCTCATTTTTTCCGGTCTGCCGCGGCAAAGGAACAGCCGTATGACACAGTAAGAGAGCTGCCTACGGCGGAATGGGTGCTGAAGAACAATCATGCGGCGGGGGCTACGACGGAGACGCATTCCGATGCGCGCTACCTGTATTTCGCCCTGCGCGTCAGTGAGCGAATTTACGGCATCGTGGGGATAGAGGCGGAGAAGTCTCCTCTGGATGCCTTTGAATCGGGAATCCTGCTGTCGATTCTCGGAGAGAGCGCTTTGGCGCTGGAAAATGAGAAAAATGCCAGAGAAAAGGAGGCGGCTGCTTTCCTGGCGAAGAGCGAGCAGCTCCGGGCAAACCTGCTTCGGGCAATTTCACATGATCTGCGCACACCGCTGACGACGATTTCGGGGAACGCCAGCAATCTGATGAGCGACAATAATTTCGATGAGAAGACAAAGCAGCAGATCTATTCTGATATCTATGATGATTCCATGTGGCTCATCAATCTGGTGGAGAATCTTTTGTATGCCACCCGTATCGAGGAAGGGCGCATGACACTGCGCACCTCCACAGAGCTTCTTGGGGAGATCGTGGAGGAAGCGATGCAGCATATCAGGCGGAAGGCGGACAGCCATACGCTGTCCGTGGTCTGTGAGGATGATCTCGTTCTGGTACGGGCGGATGCAAGGCTGGTGGTGCAGGTCATCGTCAATATCGTGGATAACGCCGTCAAATACACACCGCCCGGCTCTTCTATTACGGTGACGGCAGGGAAGGACGGGAGCATGGCGAAGGTGCAGATCGCGGATACCGGAAAGGGTATTTCAGAAGAAGAAAAAACGAAAATTTTTGATAAATTTTACTGCGGTACAAATAAGATTGCGGATAACAGGCGCAGCCTCGGACTTGGCCTGTATCTCTGCAAGGCGATTGTGGAAGCGCACGGGGGAAGCATCCGTGTGGACGACAATCACCCGCAGGGAGCGGTGTTTTGTTTCACCCTACCGCTGGAGGAGGTAACGTTGCATGAGTAAATTTCAGATATTAGTGGTGGAGGATGATACGCCGGTGCGCAACCTGATCACCACGACATTAAAGGCGCACGAGTACCGTTTTCTCACTGCGGTCACAGGAGAGGGCGCGGTGATGGAGACGGCATCCCACAATCCCGATATTATTCTGCTGGATCTGGGGCTGCCGGATATAGACGGCGTAGAGGTCATCAGCCGCATCAGGAGCTGGTCGAATGTGCCGATCATCGTGATCAGCGCCAGAAGCGAGGACAGCGACAAGATCGATGCGCTGGATGCAGGGGCGGACGATTATCTGACGAAGCCATTTTCCGTGGATGAGCTGCTGGCAAGGCTTCGCGTCACACAGCGGAGGCTGGCTCTTATGCAAAGCAGCGATTCCAGACAGGCCGTATACGAGAATGGCGGCCTGAGGATAGATTACGCGTACGGGTGCGCGTACATGAACGGCGAGGAGCTCCATCTGACACCCATCGAGTACAAGCTGCTGTGCCTGCTGTCGCGGAATACGGGAAGGGTGCTGACCCACAAGTTCATTCTCCAGAATGTGTGGGGGAGCAGTTGGGAGAATGATGTGGGGTCACTCCGGGTATTTATGGCGACACTGCGCAAAAAGCTGGAAAAGGGCGAGGGTGCGCCGCAGTATATTCAGACGCATATCGGCATCGGCTACCGGATGATGAAGATCGAATGAGATCCCGGTCGATAAAAGGAGTGAGAAACGGGCCAGTTTCAAGAGAGGCGCAGAAAATGAGAAACACATAAAAAAGATTGACAAATTGCCCCCCGGAGCATATAATGACAAAAACACAGCAAATGCGAAGAAGGAAAGTAGTATCTGGTGATATGTTTCAGAGAGAGGATGGCTGGTGAAAATCCTTACAGATTCAGCAGGGAAGCAGTTCCGGAGCAGCAGTGCCCAACGGCGGTTATGGCTTAGTAGGTTCTGACGTATTCCTACGTTACAGGGAAGCACCATGATGGTGGTGGCAGAGTGCAGGAGCTTGCTCCTGAAGTTAGGTGGTAACACGGATATGTTATATTCGCCCTAAGTGTACAGAACGTATGCTTAGGGCTTTTTTGTTGCCTACTGCTTTTGCGACGAAACAGGAATGTATGAAAAGCTTTTGCGATATCTTTAGTTAAGAAGGGAGAAACAGTATGAGAACATTTGAAAAATCAACAAAACTGGATAACGTCTGCTACGACATAAGAGGGCCTGTCATGGATGAAGCCAACCGCATGATCGCCCAGGGAGAAAAGATCTTAAAGCTGAATATCGGCAACCCGGCGCCCTTCGGCTTCCGTACACCGGATGCAGTCATCGAAAAAATGAAGGAAAAGCTGACCTCCACAGAGGGGTACTCGGATTCCAAAGGCATTCTGGAAGCGCGGCAGGCGATCGTGAAATACTGTAAAGAGAAGAACATGCCGAATGTGACGGTGGATGATGTTTATACAGGCAACGGCGTCAGCGAGCTGATCACGCTCTCCATGCAGGGACTTCTGGATAACGGTGATGAGGTGCTGGTACCGGCTCCTGATTATCCGCTCTGGACGGCTTCTGTGACGCTGGCAGGCGGCACGGCTGTGCATTATATCTGCGACGAGGAAAGTGAGTGGTATCCTGATCTGGAGGATATGCGCCGCAAGATCACGCCGAAGACGAAGGCGATCGTTGTCATCAACCCGAACAATCCGACGGGAGCTCTGTATCCACGGGAGATCCTTCAGGGCATCGTGGATATGGCGAGAGAACATGAGCTGATCCTTTTTGCGGATGAAATTTATGACAGGCTGGTGATGGATGGCCTGGAGCATGTCGCACTTGCCTCACTGGCTCCTGACCTGCTCACAGTTTCCTTCAACGGACTGTCAAAATCACATCTGATCGCAGGTTACCGCTGCGGCTGGATGTGCCTGTGCGGGGATAAATCGAAGGCAAAGGGATACGTAGAGGGTATCAACCTCTTATCTTCCATGCGTCTTTGCTCCAATGTACCGGCCCAGTCGCTGATCCCGACGGCGCTGGAGCATCTGGATGAGACGAAGCAGATGCTCGTTCCGGGAGGAAGAGTGTATGAACAGAGGGAATATATCACGAATGCCATCAACGAAATTCCAGGTCTTAGCGTTGTCAAGCCGAAGGCGGCGTTCTACATGTTCCCGAAGCTGGATGTGGAGCGTTTCAGGATAAAGGATGACGAGACTTTCGTACTGGATTTTCTGAGAGAGAAGAAGATCCTGTTTACCCACGGCGGCGGTTTCCATTGGGAGCGGCCGGATCATTTCAGGATCGTATACCTGCCGGAAATTGCGCAGCTTCAGGAGGCGGCGAACGCATTGAAGGACTTCCTGGCCGGGTATGTGCAGGAAGGGCGCGGAAGGTAATTTGAAATCGTTGTATCAGTACAGCGTTTCATAAAGTCTGGTATAGAGTTCTGAAAACCGGTATACGGGATAATAAAAAAACAGAAATCACGAAAAGGCAGAGGAAAAACACCCTCTGTCTTTTTTGCACTCATTTTTACATTCTCCACCGCGCGCTTACCGCGAATTTACGTATGCTTTACGTGCAGCGGATTTTATATTTTACATGGGAACCATAAAATAATCCCTGTAATCGCGCAGAAGGCTCCATGCGGCGGGAGAAGCGAGCGCCGTGAAAACTGAATACAGGATACGATGAAAAGAAAAGATAACAAAAGCGTAAAAGGAAAAAATAATATGAAAACTGAAAAAAACAGGCTGCGCGAAGAAAAGGAGAATATATTTATGAGAAAGAAAACAGTAGCAATAGCAATGGTAGTAATGATGGCAGCATGCGCTGGGATTACAGCAATGGCTGCGGCAGAAGGCGATATCACGATCTGTTCCAGGGAGGACGGCTCCGGCACAAGAGGCGCGTTTATCGAGCTGATGGGCATCGAGGAAAAGGATGTGGACGGCAACAAGATCGACAATACGACAGAGGCGGCGAAGATCACAAACAGTACCTCCGTTATGATGAGCACAGTGGAGGGAGATGTAAACGCAATCGGTTATATTTCTCTTGGCTCTTTAAATGACAGCGTTACAGCCCTGAAAATTGACGGAGCAGAAGCGACGGCGGAAAACATTCTGGCAGGTACATACAAGGTGGTTCGTCCCTTCAACATTGCGACGACAGCAGAGGTAAGCGATGCGGCAGCAGATTTTATTGATTACATCATGAGCACAGAGGGCCAGGCGGTCATCACAGAGGAGGGGTATATTTCAGTCGGTGAAGGAGAGACCTTTGCAGGTGGAGACGTGGAAGGCAAGGTCGTAGTTGCCGGTTCCTCTTCCGTAACACCGGTTATGGAGAAGCTGGCAGAAGCTTATCAGGCAGTCAATGATAAGGTAGTGATCGAGGTGCAGCAGAGCGATTCTACGACAGGCATGACTTCGGCTATTGACGGGCTTTGTGACATCGGAATGGCATCCCGGGAGCTGAAGGATTCTGAACTGGAAAGTCTCATACCGACTGTAATTGCGCAGGACGGCATCGCAGTGATCGTGAACAATGAGAGCGGTGTGGAAGAGCTGACAAGCGAGCAGGTGAAAGCGATCTACACAGGCGAGGTCACGACATGGGAAGAGCTTCAGTAGATGGGAAAATGGCGAGGTCACGCCTTGGGAAGAGCTTCAATAGATGAGAAAACAGGAGAACAATAATGACAGAGAAACTTTCAGGTGGGATAAAACGGCGGCTTGGAATACAGGGAAAGCCTGCAGAATGGATCATGCGTTTCGTCTTTCTGGTTGCGGCCTGCGTGTCGGTGCTGGCAGTTGCACTGATCTGTATCTTCCTTTTTGCGAACGGCATACCGGCGATGTCAGAAATCGGGCTGCCGGACTTCCTGTTCGGGCAGAAATGGAAGCCTTCCAACAATCTGTACGGCATCCTGCCGTTTATTCTGGGCAGTATTTATGTGACCGCCGGTTCCGTTATCATCGGAGTGCCGACCGCCCTTCTGACAGCAGTATTTCTGGCATTTTACTGTCCGAAAAGGCTGTACCCGGTTTTGAAGGCAATGATAAACCTGATGGCCGGGATTCCGTCGGTGGTATATGGATTCTTTGGTCTTGTGTTGATTGTACCGCTGATGCGGCAGCTTACCGGAAAGGACGGAAGTACCATGCTTACAGCATCGATTCTGCTGGGCATCATGATCCTTCCGACTGTTACTGGTGTCGTGGAGCCTGCGCTTCGCAGTGTTCCGGACAGCTACTATGAAGGTGCCCTGGCACTGGGAGCCACCCATGAACGGAGTGTATTTTTCGCGGTACTGCCGGCGGCAAAGTCCGGTGTGATCGCGGGAGTTGTGCTCGGAATCGGCCGGTCGATCGGTGAGACGATGGCCGTTATCATGGTGGCCGGCAACCAGACCTGGATGCCGCAGGGAATCCTGAAGGGACTTCGAACCATGACCGCAAACATCGTCATGGAGATGGGATATGCAGCGGATCTGCACAGGGAGGCGCTGATCGCTACGGGAGTGGTCCTGTTTGTGTTCATCCTGATTATCAATCTCTGTGTATCTGCACTGAAGCGGAGAAGTTTATGATGAAAGAACTGAAACGGAGAGCAGTTTATGGCGAAAAAACTGAAACGGAGAGAAGTTTATGAGGAAAGAAATGACAGTACGAAACAAGAAAAAAGCATCCAGAATAGAGCCTGTCTCTTATACACATCTGACGCTGCCGACGACTTAATAGGTGT